>JAGAEX010000010.1 GCA_017612915.1 Clostridia bacterium
CGCGGATATAGCGGTTTTAATGGTATATCTTAAAAATTAAATACGTTAATAAACGAATTACACGGGCGCGGCTTATAGCCGCGCCCGTAGATTTTATTTTTTATTTATTCAACAATTCTATTGAAAAATCAATCCGACGCAAGGTTTCTTCTTTGCCTAAAACTTCGGCGATTTCGGTTGCGCCGCCGGCAGTCGCGCTTTTACCCGTTATGGCAATCCGCGCAATCCATAAAAGCGCTTGCTTTTTTGTTTCAAGTTCCGTAGAGAGTGCGACAAGCGTTTCAAACAGCGCGGAATTCGTAAAATCCGTAAGCGCTGATAGTTTTTCCTTGATTTTCGGCAAAATTTCTTTTGCGAGTTCAATACTTGCCTTTTGTTTTTCGTTTACGAAAAGTTCCGTATCAAACTCCTTAAAATCGGTCAAAAAGTCCAACTTTTCGGGAATTTCGCTTAATATCTGAACGCGCGTTTTAACGAGATTTAATAGTTTATCTTCGTTAAATACGCCGAAAGCTTCGCTTTTCTTTAAGAAAGGCAGGGCGAGTTTTTTAAACTCTTCAAACGATAATTCCTTTATATATTCGCCCGAAAGCCATTTCATCTTGTTTTCGTCGAATATAGACGGGGACTTGCTTATTCCGTCCAGCGAAAACCGTTCGATAAGTTCCGCTAAACTCATCTTTTCCTGATTTGTCTTTGGACTCCAACCCAAAAGCGCGATATAGTTTACTATCGCTTGCTTAATATAGCCTTTATTTACGAAATCTTCGTACCCCGCGTCGCCGTTTCTCTTGGACAGTTTATGCTGCGCGTCTTTCATAATGGGCGGCAGGTGGATATATACGGGGCGTTCCCAACCGAACGCGTCGTACATTAAATTATACTTTGGCGTGGAAGAAAGATACTCCGTGCCGCGGATAACGTGGGTTATGCCCATAAGGTGGTCGTCTATAACGTTTGCGAAGTTATAGGTGGGCATACCGTCGCTTTTAATCAGAATGCCGTCTTCTATATCCTTGTAATCTACGGCAATATCGCCGTAAACCAAGTCGTGATAAGTGCCCGTGCCGCTTGTCGGAATATTCTGGCGGATAACGTAGGGTTCGCCGCGGGCGATTTTCTCTTCTATCTCTTCTTTTGAAAGTTTAAGACAATGCTTGTCGTAGCGGACGTTACCTTCTTCGTCCTTTAAGGACGCAATACGCTCCGGCGAACAGAAACAGTAATACGCGCCGCCGCACTCGACGAGTTTTTTGGCGTATTCGGCATAAATCGCCTTTCTCTCGCTTTGAATATACGGTCCAAAGTTTCCGCCCACGTCCGGACCTTCGTCGTACATAATGCCGGAATCACGCATAGTGTCGTAAATAATCTGTACCGAACCGTCAACGTAGCGGCTGGTGTCGGTATCTTCTATGCGCAGTATAAAGTCGCCGCCCCTTTGCTTTGCGAAAAGATAGCCGTAAAGGGCGGTACGCAAGCCCCCTATATGAAGATAGCCCGTAGGACTCGGCGCAAAGCGCGTTCTTACTTTTTCCATAATTACTCCTTAACTTCCGTTTTTATGCGCAGGATTGTTGCGCGGGCGGCTAAAACACCGCCGTTTCCTTTATATGATTTATCTTTCCGTCGGAAAAATAACTGAACAGTTTATCGCCCGACACTATAATGTGATCAACGAGATTTATGCCGTGCAAACGGCAAAGAATATAAAACTTTCTGGTTGCAATATCGTCCTCCGCGCTCGGCTGTTCGTTCCCGCTGGGGTGGTTGTGTGCCATTATAGCGAACTTTGCGTTATGCGCGCTTATAGCCTTTGCAATTTCCGCGGTGTCGGCAAACACCGAATAGTCGTCGTTGCCAAGGTATTCCATACGGAAAACGACTTCGTAATTATAATTAAGCAAAAAGAAATAAAACTTTTCGCTTTTCTGCCCGTTAAAAAGCGCGAACATTTCCCGCTTGGTGTTTTCAAACGAAGTAAACGGGTTTAGAACCTGTTTTTGCGGTGCGTCCGCCGCTTTTTTCAACAGTTTGCCGTATAAAACGATATACGAGGCGGTTTTGTCGCCCACGCCGCCGACCGATTTTAATTGTTCCGCCGTCGCCCCGAACACTTTCTTGATACTCCCGAACGCGTTTATAAGCCGATGCGCGATTTCGTTCGTGTCTTTTCTCGGAAGTAGCGGGAACAAAAACATTTCCAGAAGTTCGTGATCGGAAAAGGAATCGGGAAATTCGGTAAATTTTTTGACCAGCCGTTCGCGATGACCGCTGTGAACACCTTCTTGCATAAGAGTATTTTAGCAAAATTTGCGCAAAAAGTAAATAAAAAAACGGGTTTTAGCGCATTACGGCAAAATTTTTATCGCGGTTTTTAGGCGGTTGCAAATTTTTCGCAAAAGGTATATACTGATAATAAATTTATTTTCGGGTTTGTTATGAAAAATTCAGAAGAGTTTATCAAAAATTTAGGCGAACTTATCGCCATAGAAAGCGTTGAAGGTAAAGCGGAAAAAGACGCGCCGTTCGGCGCGGAAGTAAAACACGCGCTTACTTGGTTTTTAAATCTTGCGGAACGCTTCGGGTTTAAAACCGTAAACTACGATAACTACGCTGGCGAAATAATTTACGGCAACGGGCAGGAAATAGGCATAATAGGGCACTTGGACGTAGTGCCCGTAGGTACGGGTTGGAACTTTCCGCC
>JAGAEX010000011.1 GCA_017612915.1 Clostridia bacterium
GATAGGTACTATCATCGGATTTTTCTTGGTCGCCTTGTAGATTATGTTTTTAAGACTGCGCCGTATTATGCCCGAAAGTTCCGTTTCGTCGCGCACCGCTTTTAAGTCTATCTGCTTTAAGGTGTTTGACAGCGCGGCTTTCGCTTCCGCTATCGCCGAATCGGACATAACCAGACCTTTACTCACTATTTCCACCGAAGAAAGCGTCGCCGACAGTTCTTCCACCGCGACCACGGCGACCAAAAGTCCGTCTTCGGAAAGATGTATCCTGTCCCGCAGAACGAAACTGTCTTCGCCGTCTATTCCCACACCGTCCACAAAGCGCGATCCCGCGGGGAATTTTTCGGAAAGTTTAATGTTTTTACCGTCCGTTTCCACCGTATCGCCTATCTCCGCGATAAGTATATCGGAAGACTTTAAGCCCATCTCTTCGGCAAGGCGGGCGTGTTTTTTAAGGTGTCTGTACTCGCCGTGTACGGGCACGAAAAATCTGGGCTTTATCAGCGAGTGAAGGGTGCGAAGTTCGCCGCGAAGCGCGTGCCCCGAAACGTGGATAGGCTCAAGCGATTCGTAGATAACTTCCGCGCCCAGCCTGTATAAGTTATTTATAACCCCGTATATCATCTTTTCGTTGCCGGGAATTACCGACGCGCTTATTACCACCGTGTCGTTATTGCCTATCTTTACTTTATTGAATTCTCCGCTCGCCATACGAGTAAGTGCGCTCATCGGTTCGCCCTGCGTGCCCGTGGACACTATAACTATCTGTCCGTCTTTGAAACTCGCCGTTTTTTCCACGTCAACGATAAGGTTATCGGGGATTTTAAGTTCGCCTATCTTTTCGGCGGCGTCGGCTATGTTTATCATGCTTCTACCAGAAAAGGCGACTTTGCGCTTATACTTTTTGGCAAGGTCCAATATCTGTTGAAGTCTATGCACGTTAGACGCAAACGTCGCGATTATGAGCCGTCTTCCCGCGTTGTCGCTGAAAACGTGATCAAGAGTATCTTTTACCACCGATTCGCTCATCGTAAAGCCTTCGCGCTCCACGTTGGTAGAATCCGCCATAAGTAAAAGGACGCCCTTTTTTCCTATCTCCGATATCCTCGTCAGGTCTATGGTGTCGCCTGCAACCGGCGTATAGTCTATCTTAAAATCGCCCGAGTGGAACACTACCCCGACCGGAGTCGTGATAGACAATGCGACCGCGCCCGCTATAGAGTGATTCACGTTGATAAATTCCACCGTAAAACAGCCGAGTTTTATTACCGAACCCGCTTTTACGCAATTAAGCATCGCGTCGCCGATTTTACGTTCTTTAAGTTTGCTCTCTATAAGAGTAAGCGTAAGTTTCGTGCCGAACACGGGCGCGTTTATATCGTTTAAGATATACGGCAGTCCGCCGATATGATCTTCGTGTCCGTGGGTTATAACGATGCCGCGGATCTTGCTCTTGTTCTGCGCGAGATAGGAAACGTCGGGAATCACCAAATCGACGCCCGGCATATTTTCGTTGGGAAACGTAAGCCCCGCGTCGATCACGATTATATCTTTACCGTACTCCAACGCGGTCATATTCTTGCCGATCTCGCCCACGCCGCCCAAAAATCTTATTTTAAGCGTTCTTTTGTTTTTATCCCCGCCCTTTTTTGCCGTTTTTTCCGTCGCACGCGGGTTTAATTTTCCCCGCCGAGCGGGCTTATCAGGCGTTCTGCCTATTTTTTCAGCGTTAGATAAACGCATTTTTTTATCTTCTTTTTTCAAAATTACTCCTTTATATAAGCGGAAAACACGACCGAGCGTATCCCGCAAATAATGTACATTTTAAATATTACTGAAATTATTATACTATTTTTTTCTTTAAAAGTAAATTCAAAAAGGCGCTCGTTGCCGTTTTTTTGCTTTTTAGGCTTAAAACGCTTGTAAATAAGTGCCGAAAAGTGTATAATCATCTTTGCAGGGATATCCTGCTCGATAATATCTTATAAAGGAGAAACAGTAACTATGCGAGTATTTAACTTTGCAGCAGGTCCTTCCACCTTGCCTCTTCCCGTACTTGAAGAAGCAAAGAAAGACCTTACCGATTACCTGGGAACGGGTATGAGCATTATGGAAATGAGCCACCGCGGCAAACCGTTTATGGCGGTCAACGCGGAAGCAAACGCGCTCCTTCGCGAACTTTTGAATATCCCCGAAGATTATTCGGTGTTATTCGTTCAGGGCGGCGCATCACAGCAATTTGCGGCAGTACCCTTAAACCTTGCCGTAAACAGAAAAGCCGATTACATCGTTACGGGCAACTTCGCTAAAAAAGCCTACGAAGAAGGCACGAAGTTCGGCGATATGGCGGTCGCCGCGTCCAGCGAAGACGCGAACTTTACCTATATTCCCGACGTTAAAAACATTAAGTTCCGCGACGGAATCGACTACGTACATTTTACACACAACAACACCATTTTCGGTTCGAGATTTACCGAACTCCCCAAAACCGACGCGATCCTCGTTTCGGATATGAGTTCGTCTATTCTTTCCGAAGTTATTGACGTTAAAAAATTCGGGCTTATCTACGCGGGCGCGCAGAAGAACATCGCACCCGCAGGTCTTACCATCGTTATCGTCAGAAAAGACCTTTTAGGAAAGCAACTCCCAGAATGTCCCACTATGCTCCGCTACGATATTCAGGACAAAAACGACAGTTTGTATAATACCCCGCCCTGCTGGCCTATCTATATGGCTATGCTGGTATTCAGACACTTAAAGGCAATGGGCGGCGTCGCGGCGATGCAGAAGATAAACGAAGAAAAAGCCGCTATGCTTTACGACTTTATCGATAATTCGTCCTTCTATACCAACAGCGTAAACAAGAAAGACCGTTCGCTTATGAACGTTCCGTTCGTTTCGCCAAACGCAGAACTCGACGCTAAATTCGTTAAAGAAGCGGCGGAAAACGGACTCGTTTCCTTAAAGGGACACCGTCTCGTCGGCGGTATGAGAGCGTCTATATATAACGCTATGCCGATTGAGGGCGTAAAGAAACTCATAGACTTTATGAAGAAATTCGAGATGGAGAACAAGTAATATGAAAAACATTTTGACGCTTAACTCCATCAGTCCCGTTATAAACGACGTTTTCGACAGCACTTATAACGTTTCTTCCGACGTAGAAAAGCCGATAGGCATTATGCTCCGCAGTTTCAAAATGCAGGGCTACGAACTCGCACCCGAGACTATCGCGATAGCGCGTGCGGGCGCAGGCGTAAACAATATTCCCGTCGACGAATACGCTACGAAAGGCGTGGTCGTTTTCAACACCCCCGGTGCGAACGCCAACGCCGTTAAAGAACTCGTGATAAGCGCGCTCCTTCTCGGTTCAAGAAAGATCATCGACGCTATCGACTGGGCTAAAACCCTTAAAGGTCAGGGCGAA
>JAGAEX010000012.1 GCA_017612915.1 Clostridia bacterium
CGTAAGAGGACAGAGTTCCAAGAGAAACGCGAGAACGAGAAAAGGTCCTCGCCGCACCGTCGCCAAGAAGAAGACGGCAGGTAAATAATAGGAGGGCTTAACAATGGCAGTAGCAAAAAAAGCGACTAAAAAGCGTAAAGACGCCAGAAAAGTCGATAAAGGACAGGTCCATATTCAAGCGTCTTTTAACAATACGCTTGTAACTATAACCGATTTGCAGGGCAACACGGTTTCGTGGTCGAGTGCGGGCAAGTTGAACTTTAAAGGTTCGCGTAAGAGCACGCCGTTTGCGGCGCAGATGGCTGCGGAAGACGCAGGCAAGGCCGCGAGAGAACAAGGTATGCGTTCGGTAGAAGTGTACGTAAAAGGTCCGGGTGCCGGCAGAGAAGCGGCGATTAGAGCGCTCGCCAACTGTGATCTGGAAGTAAGTCTTATTCAGGACGTTTCACCGATTCCGCACAACGGTTGCAGACCGCCCAAAAAACGCAGAGTATAACGGAGGATAGATAAATGGCTAAATATACAGATTCTAAGTGTCGTTTATGCAGACGCGAAGGCGCAAAACTTTTCCTTAAAGGTGAAAGATGCTTTAAGCCCACTTGCGCTTTCGAAAGAAGACCCGTTGCTCCCGGTCAGCACGGTATGGCGAGAAAGAAGATCAGTGAATACGGTCTTCAACTTCGCGAAAAGCAGAAATGTAAGAGAATTTACGGTATTTTGGAAGGTCAGTTCAGGACTTATTTCGAAAAAGCCGACAGGATGAAGGGCATAACCGGTGAAAATATGCTTTCGCTTTTGGAGAGAAGACTCGATAACGTTATTTACAGAATGGGTATCGGATCTTCCCGTTCGCAGGCGCGTCAACTCGTAACTCACGGTCATTTCACCGTAAACGGTAAGAAGGTCAATATCGCGTCTTACTGCGTAAAAGTCGGCGATATCGTGGCGGTAAAGGAAAACAAGAAGGATAACAAGTATTTTGCGGAGATTAAGACGATGAAGGTCGGCGCTATGCCCAAGTGGCTGGAATTCGATCCCGAATCGCTTTCCGGTAAGATACTCGCTAACCCCACGAGAGAAGATATAGCCGACGTAACGATCAAAGAAAATATGATCGTCGAGTTGTATTCGAAGTAATAATTAAAATTAAAAATCCGAGAGGTTTAGCGGGGGGAAGCATAGGTTTTCCACGCCGAAAGCAAGAATTCCCGTTAAACCTTTTAATCGGAACTATTTTTTAAGGAGGATATTTCTTATGATGGAAATTGAAATGCCGAAAATAGCAGTGGAAGAAAACGAAGAAAGAAGTTACGCGAAGATCGTGGTCGAACCTTTGGAAAAAGGTTTCGGTTTAACGCTCGGAAATGCTTTGAGAAGAATATTGCTTTCCGCGCTTCCCGGCGTTGCTATCCAGAACATCAAATTTTCGGAAGAATTGGGGATCAAACACGAGTTTTCGTCTATTCCCAAGATCAAAGAAGACGTAACCGAGATCATTTTGAACTTAAAGTGTGTCGCAATCAAGTCGAGTTGTCTTGATAAAGACTATAAAAAGACTGTCAAACTCGTTAAAGAAGGTCCGTGCATCGTTAAGGCGGGCGATATCGAAAGCGACGCCGAAATAGAGATTTTAAACCCCGATCAGTACATTTGTACGATCGACGAAGGCGGCAAGATAGATATGGAACTCACCGTCGGCAGGGGCAGGGGTTATCAACCCGCATACGAGCATAAGGTTGACGTTATCGACAATATCGCAATAGACAGTATCTATACGCCCGTAAAAAAGGTCAGTTACGATGTTTCGGCGACTCGTGTAGGTCAGAGCGTTGACTTTGATAAACTTACGCTTGAAGTTTGGACGAACGGTGCTTTTTCCGGACGTGACATAGTAAGCCTTGCGGCAAAGATAATGGAAGAACATATCAAG
Organism: Clostridia bacterium; assembly: GCA_017612915.1. Classification (GTDB taxonomy): domain Bacteria; phylum Bacillota; class Clostridia; order Christensenellales; family Borkfalkiaceae; genus UBA1259. Next base: position 1,931 of record JAGAEX010000012.1, read on the forward strand.
ATGTTCGTTTCCTTATCCGAAGTCGGCAATATCGGCATACTTGTACCGCCCGAAGAAGATAAGAAGACCAAGATCCTTGAAATGACTATCGAAGAAATGGATCTGTCGGTGCGTTCATACAACTGCTTGAAGAGAGCAAATATTCACACGGTTGAAGATTTAACCAAGAAAACCGAAGACGATATGCTTAAAGTCCGTAATCTCGGCAAGAAATCGCTCGACGAAGTGATTTTGAAACTCGCTAGTTATGGCTTGAAATTACAGGACACGGAGGACTAAAAAATGGCAAGGAAATTAGGATTAAACGCTACGCAAAGAATGGCGCTTATTAAAAATCAGGCATCCGCACTTTTATGGTACGGAAAAATCGAAACGACCGAAGCGAGAGCAAAGGAAGTTTCCGCTTACGTAGAGAAGATTTTGACGCTTGCGATCAACAATTATACCGACACGGTGGAATCGCAGGTAACCGTCGCCGACGATAAGGGCAAAGAAACGACTAAAACTCTTATCAAAGACGGCGTTAAGAAACTCAACGCAAGAAGAAAAATAATGACGCTCGTCGTTGACCTTCAGGAAGTAAAGGGCTTTAAGGAAAGTAAAGCCGACTTCAAGAAGAGAACGAAAGCGGTAAAGAGCCCGCTTATCGAAAAGATTTTCGACGAATACGCGCCGAAATACGCTGCCAGAAAGGAAGAAAAAGGTCAAGGCGGCGGTTATACGAGAATTTATAAGTTAGGTCCGCGTAAAGGCGACGCAGCCGATATGGCGATTATAGAACTCGTTGACTAATTTAATATAACAAAAAAGCGCATCGGATTATCCGATGCGCTTTTTTGTCGTAAAATTATTTTTTAAATTTATTTTTGATAATATTAAACGTTTCGTCGGAGATAACGTGTTCTATCCGGCACGCGTCTTCGGTAGCGGTTTCAGGGGAGACGCCTATGGTCGTTAACAAAGTTGTCAAAACGGTATGCCGTTCGTATATTTTTTCGGCGACCATCCTGCCTTTTTCGGTAAGTAAAATATAGCCGTTCGTGTCAAATCGTATATAATTTTCCGCGCGTAAAATACTCATAGCGCGTGAAATACTCGGTTTGGAATAGTGGAGATATTCCGCGACGTCTATTGATCTTACCGCGCCTTTTTGTTTTGACAGAACCAATATTGACTCCAGATACATTTCGCCCGATTCTTGAATTTTCATTTTGTTCTCCTTTTACCTTTTTATTTTAATATCATATAGATAAAAAGTCAATATAAAAGCGAATAAAAAACGATTATAAACATATACGACTTATTATCAAAATAAAATATATTATGAGATTGAGTGAAACGGCACAAGGTAAAAGAGTAAAGGTCGTAGAATTTTTAAACGATAAAAACACGATAGTCAAATTTGAAAACGTCGGACTAAAAACAGGGACTGTCGTTACAGTTTGTAATATCGCTCCGCTTTCGACGCCGATAGAAATAAGATTCGGCAATATTCGTTTGGCAATAGCGCGCGCGGAAGCTGCGAAAATAGCTGTAAAAGAGATAAAAGATGTTTGACGGTATTTATCTCGTTGGCAATCCAAACTGCGGAAAAACCACTCTTTTTAACCTTCTGACGGGCAAAAACGAAAAAGTCGGTAACCGTGCGGGAGTAAGCGTTGACGGTAAGACTGCAAAACTTAAAAAAGCAAAGGGCGTTACTATAACCGACCTTCCGGGAACGTATTCTCTTAAAGGCACTTCCGACGACGAAAGAGTCGTGTCCGCGTATCTGTCCGACGTGCCGAAAGCCGTAATCAACGTCATAGACGGCAATAATATCGAGCGCAGTTTAAGATTGACTGCCGAATTAACGCTATTGAAAGTGCCTATGGTCGTCGCGATAAATTTTTGCGACGAACTTATTAAAAACGGCGTTATGATCGACGAGAACGCGCTTTCAATGGCTTTCGGTGTGCCGTTCGTCAAGATTTCCGCGCGCAAAAATAGGGGGATAGACGGGCTCTTGGCGGCTGTCTTGCAAAAAACGGCTGTTCCGCGCCTTGTATTGCCGACGGAAAGGGACGCATTTATTCGAAAAACGGTAAAAAGCGCGGTAAAAGAACGACCGAAGGAGGAAACTTTTACCGATAAAGCCGATAGGGTTTTGATGCATAGGTTTTGTGGCATACCGATTTTTATGCTGATCATAACCGCGGTTTACTTTTTGACTTCGGCAGTCGGCGGATATTTCGGCGATAAAACGGAGGTTTTGTTAGTCGGGTTGGGTGAACGCGCAAAAAACGCGCTTGAAAACAGCGGCGCGGCGGAGTGGTTTGTTTCGCTTATCGTTTCCGCGATAATTAGGGGCGTAGGTGAAGTGCTTTCTTTCTTGCCGCAGATAATCGTTTTGTTTTTTATGCTTTCGATTTTAGAAGAGAGCGGTTATTCGGCGCGTGCGGCGTTTCTTCTCGACGGTATAATGGAAAAAATAGGGCTCGGCGGCAAGTCGCTTGTCGCTATCGGCGTGTCTTGCGGTTGCGCTGTGAACGGGATAATGACTACGCGAACGGTTGAAGACGATAAAGAACGGAGGCTTACTATAATGCTCGCGCCGTTTATGCCGTGCGGAGCGAAAACGGCGGTCTTTTCGTGGTTTGCCGGGCTTATTTTCGGAAATAACCCGCTTATAACTGCGTCGCTGTATTTTTTGAGCGTTGTCGCGGTGATCTTATTCGGCGCGCTCTTAAAAAAATTAAAAAGATTTAACGGCGGCAGTGCGCTTATAATGGAAATACCCGTCCTTCGCCTGCCGTCTTTAAGGGGAGTGGTCGGTGCGCTTAAAGAAAAGACCGTCGATTTTATCTTAAAGGCGGGCTCCGTTATTTTTCTCGTGTCTATAGTCGTGTGGCTTTTGCAGAATTTCGGTTTTAACGGCTATACGACCGAAGTAAAGGACAGTTTTTTGTTTTTTATAGGTGATAAACTGAAATATCTCTTTATACCGCTGGGATTCGGCAACTGGCAGTCGTCCGTCGCCGTCCTTGCGAGCGTGTTTGCAAAGGAAGCGGTCGTGCAGACGTTGACGATGGTTGCGGAAAATCCCGCCGCGGTTTTCGGTTCTGCCTTTTCCGCATACGCGTTTTTGACTTTTATTCTTTTTTTGCCGCCGTGCGTCGCCGCTCTTGCCACCGCTGAATCGGAACTTAAAAGCAGAAAAGACTTTGTTTTTATGATAGTTTTTCAGTTCGTAGCGGCGTATTCCGTCGCGCTTACGATAAATGTTGCTGGAATATTGATATCCGTGCTCGGCTGGGCGTATTTTGCGTTGACAATCGTCGGTTTGGGCGTTATAATTAGTGTAAAGAATTTAACGAAAAAACGCGGGTGCGGAAATTGCCCTGCGTGCGGGAGAAATAAATGCAGAAAGAAAAAAGCGAGTACGACTATATGCGGGAAGCGGACCTGAAAGAAGAAGACGCTTTTTATCCCGAAGAACAGATAGAAGATCGCAATAAGACTGATAAAGATAAATATTTCGAGTATTACGACGATATAAAAACGGATATAAAGGAAGACTGGTAAAACCGCCCGAAACGGCGGTTTTTTCTTGCGTTTTACTAACTTTTTCCCGCGCGGGAGCAATTATAAAAAAATATATGAAAAACAGCCTTCAAATCGTTGACAAAATACGCGCTTATTCTGTATAATATTTGCGTTGTATAAGTTTACTTTTATTAAACTTTTTGTTAAAAATGTCTAAACTCGACTATAATTCGGGGTGAAAAATGGTGTTAGGGGAAAAGATAAAGGATTTAAGACTTTCGTGTAATCTCACGCAGGAAGAACTTGCCGACAGATGCGAACTGACGAAAGGATATATTTCTCAACTTGAAAACGACCTGACAAGCCCTTCGATCGCGACTTTGATCGATATTCTTTCTGCTTTAGGTACCGATCTGAAAGAGTTCTTTTCCGACACCGATACGGAAGAAAAGGTTGTTTTTAACAAAAACGAGTTTATTGAGAAGATCACTGACGACTATACACTTAATTGGTTAGTGCCGAACGCCCAAAAGAACGATATGGAGCCTGTGCATATGGTCTTGCACGGCGGCGCGAAAACCGACGACGACTTTCCGCACGAAGGGGAAGAGTTCGGATTCGTCTTGAAGGGCGAGATAGTCTTGCGTCTCGGCAAGAGAAAAATAAAGGTCAAAAAGGGCGAAAGTTTTTATTTTACGGCAAAGTCCGTACACGGTATCGAGAACAAGAAGGATACCGACGCAGAATTTATCTGGGTATCTTCGCCGCCTTCGTTTTAATGTGCGGTTAAAAAATCACAAGCAAAAAATCTGGGTAGAAAAATGGAAAAAAACAAACAGGATAAAATTATTGAACTTATCGACCTTACGCGTAAATTTGAAGACGGGCTTATCGCTGTTGACGGCGTTAATCTGTACGTCAGGAAGGGCGAATTCGTTACTTTTTTAGGGCCTTCGGGCTGCGGTAAGACCACGACTCTCCGTATGATCGCGGGTTTTGATAAGCCTACGAGCGGTAAAATATTGCTTAACGGTCAGGATATAAGCGCTCTGCCGCCCAATAAACGTCCGATAAACACGGTATTCCAAAGATACGCGCTGTTCCCGCACCTTAACGTGTACGACAACATAGCGTTCGGACTTAAACTCAAAAGGGTGAGGACTGCTTTTGAAAGCAAGGGCTGTAAACCCGTTTATAAAATGAAAAAACTTTCCAAGTCGGAGATAGCCGAAAAGGTCGGCAAAGTGCTTAAAATGGTCGATCTCGAAGGGTTTGAAAAGCGGAGCGTTTCAACCCTTTCTGGCGGACAACAGCAAAGGGTGGCGATAGCGCGCGCGCTCGTCAACGAGCCGGAAATTTTGCTTTTGGATGAACCGCTCGGCGCGCTTGACCTTAAAATGAGAAAGGATATGCAACTTGAACTGAAAGAGATGCACAGAAAACTCGGCATAACCTTTATTTACGTTACGCACGATCAAGAAGAAGCGCTCACGATGAGCGACACGATAGTCGTAATGAAAGACGGCGTTATTCAGCAGATAGGTACACCGACGGATATATATAACGAGCCGAAGAACGCTTTCGTTGCCGACTTTATCGGGGAAAGCAATATATTCAGCGGCACATATTTAGGCGATAAAAAGGTCAGGTTTATCGGGCAGGCTTTCGATTGCGTGGACGAGTTTGAAAAGAACGAAAAGGTTGACGTAGTTGTTCGTCCCGAAGACGTTGAGATCACCGACGCGGAAAGCGGTTTGGTAAAGGGCAAGATCATAAATTCCATTTTCAAAGGAATCCATTACGAAATGACGATGAAGATCGGTAAAACCGAAATAGTTATTCAGGACACCGTGGAAAAGGAAGTAGGCGAAACCGTCGGCATCAGGATCAAACCGGATAATATCCACATAATGGCGAAAGAGTTTTCGTCCAACAAATACGACGGATATATTACCAAGAAAAATACCGTGTGTTTCGGTGACGGGGAATTCGAGTGCGACGTGTGTCAACTTTATGACGGTTCGCATCTTGACGATGAAGGCTATCTGATAACGGCTGACGGCGAAAAAATCGATCTTACCGACCTTGACGTTAAAGTTGAAGTGGGCTTAAAGGATATAGAAATAACCGATGATCAGGAGCAGGGCGGGGCGATAGGCAATATAGTTTCTATCATCTATAAAGGCGACCATTATCAACTTATAGTCCGCACGGACGAGAACGAGGAAGATTTCGTTTTTGATACCGAAGACACTTGGAACGTCAACGACAGAGTGGGCGTTATAATTCCTAAAAATAAAATCAAATTGTCGCTTGTAACGGAGCAGAAAAAATGACGCACGGTTGTGAAGAAAAAACACCGAAGATTTCATTTCGGTTCAATAGGGGGCAGTTGTGCTTGCCGTACGCTGTATTCCTTGCGTTATTCGTGATCTTTCCCTTGCTCGTGATAGTGTATTATGCGTTTACGGCAAAGGACGGAACGATCTCGTTTGCGAACTTCGTCTGGTTTTTTACCGATATGAGTATGATACAGGTTCTTTTGCAAAGCATAGCGATAGGCGCTATTACGACCGTTGTGTGTTTACTTCTCGGATATCCCGTCGCATACGTTTTGTCAAGGATAAAGTCGCATAGGCGCGGCATACTTTTATTGCTTTTCGTTATGCCTATGTGTATAAACTTCGTTCTTCGCGCGATGGCGATGAAAGAACTTTTGGATATGATCGGACTGCTTGGCAAATATAACTTTTTGAACACCGTTATAGGTATGGTGTACGACTTTTTGCCGTTTATGATCCTTCCGCTTTATAGCGTGCTTATCAAGATGGACAAAAGTCTTGAAGAGGCTGCGGCGGATCTCGGCGCAGGCAGGGCGAAAATATTCGGTTCGGTAATTATGCCACTTTCGCTTTCTGGAATTTTGAGCGGTATAACTATGGTGTTTCTGCCTTCGATGACCTGCTACGTAATTAGCGATACTTACGGAAACGGCAAGTTAAGGATAGTCGGTAAGGCTATAGATAAATGTTTCGGTCAGAATGATATCAACTCGGCGTCCGTTATTGCTCTCGTTTTGCTCGTAATAATGTTGTTGGTTACGCTTTTTACCGGCGGATTCAGTAAAAACGATAATACGCGGGGTGTGGAATTATGAGAAAATTCTGGGGTTTTTGCATAATAGTCGTCGCACTCGTTTTCGTATATCTTCCGATAATCGTACTTGCGGTTTACAGTTTTACCGAAAGCAAATCGCTTATATGGTCGGGATTTTCCATTGAACCGTATTTATCGCTTTTTTCTTCGTCGGAACTTATAAATATGCTTGTAAATACCGCAGTGCTCGCTCTTCTCGCCGCGGCGATAGCGACGATTCTCGGCACGATAGGCGCGATCGGCATTTTTTACAATAAAAAGATACTCGGAAAATTCACTTCTGCGGCGTCGAGGATACCCGTCATCAATGCGGAAATCGTTACCGCAATATCGCTTGCGTTCGTATTTTCCTTCGTGTTTTTGCGCGGCACTTATTTTTCGCTTCTGATAGGGCACGTTGTAATTTGCGTTCCCTTCGTGGTGTTGTCCGTGCTGCCCAAGTTAAAGCAGATGGACAGCAGTCTTTACGAAGCGGCGTTGGATCTCGGTGCAACGCCTACGCAGGCGCTCTTTAAGGTCGTTCTGCCTGAAATCCTGCCGGGCGTTATTTCGGGTTTTTTGCTTGCGATAACGCTGTCGCTCGACGACTATATGGTTTCCGCGTACAATAAGCCAGACGGGTTTGAAACGATAAGCACTTTCGTATATAAGGCGCTCGCTAAACCGAGGAACGCGGCGCTTGCGGAACTTCGCGCGCTGTCGTCAATAATATTCGTCGTAATGGTGATCGGTGTTCTGATAATCAATTTCAGATCGGGATCGAAATATAAAAAATCAAAAATAAAAGAAAACAGGAGATAAAGATGAAAAAGTTTTTGAAGAAGATTATGGCTCTCGGTTTAAGCGCGTTAATGGTATTGCCGCTTTTTACTGCGTTCGGTTGCGGCGAAAGGGCCGACCTTAAAGTGTATAACTGCTACGATTATATCGACGAAAGCGTTATAGAAGATTTTAAGGCGTATTATAAGGAAAAAACGGGTAAAACGATCACCGTGCAGTATTCTTGTTACGACACTCCCGAAGCGCTTTACAATATGTTGAAGATGAAGGGAAGCGATTACGACGTGGTGTGCCCTTCCGACTATATGATAGAAAAAATGGCGAGAGAAGGTATGCTTCAAAAGATAGATCTACCCGAAGACAGCGTTTATAATACAAACGTTTCGCCCTTTATCAAAGCGAAATTCGAGAGCGTTAAATGGGGTAACGACAACGAGTTCGACCTTTCCCAGTATGCCGTCGGTTATATGTGGGGCACAATGGGGCTTTGTTATAACCCCGAAAAGGTTGACGCAGAAGATATGAAGTCGTGGGCAACTCTTTGGGATACGGAATTCGACGCGAAATTTTCTATTAAGGACAGTGTAAGGGATACTTATTTTATAGGACTTGCAAAAAAGCATCAAGCGGAATTGCAGGCTAATAAGGCGAATTTCGATACCGATTACGATGTTTATTATGCGAATCTTAAAAAATATTTTAACGACGTCAGCGTTGCTACCGTAAACGATATGGTCGGCGTTTTGACCGCATTGAAGGACAATGCGTATTGTATGGAAGTCGATGAAGGAAAGGACGATATTGTAAGCGGCAAAACTGACGTGTATTTCGCGTGGAGCGGCGACGCCGTTTATGCTATGGATACAGCGGACGAAAAGGGAAAGGAATTAGCCTATTTCGTGCCCGAAGAAGGCTCGAATATGTGGTTTGACGGTTGGTGTATTCCGACAACTGCGAAAAATCCCGAACTTGCAGTCGAATTTATAGAGTTTTTATCCACTTCCGAAAGCGTTATCAAAAATATGGAAGAAACGGGTTACGTCAGTTGTGTAGGCTCAGACGAAGTGTTCGACTGGGTGAAAGAAACATACGGCGATGATGAAGGCGAATACGAGGTCGATCTCGGTTATTTCTTTAAGCGCGAGGGAACGGATAGCGAATATAAGGTTACATTCTCCGAACTCGGCAGACAGTTTTCCGCACAGTATCCCGAATATTCCGTTATAAAAAGATGCGTAATGATGAATTATTTCGGCAACGAAGCGAACGATAGAGTAACCAAGATGTGGCTTGCCATATAGTTTTAATCCGGATTAAATAATTAAACAGCCCGCAGTCGCTAACACAACTGCGGGCTGTTATTTCGGCGGATATAATTTGCCGAGGTTTTCATATAAAGCGAGGATTGAATAAAAAAAGGTTCTTAGCAGAACGTTTTACAGTTCTGATCGGAACCTTGTGGTGGAGATAGTCGGGGTCGTAAGGAGCGTAAGCGACGGAATAGCGTATCGCTACGGCAAAGCCGTCGATCGCGTCATCGGCGATCGCAAGTTTTTAATTAATAATTAACAAAAGGAGCAAGAAAAATCTTGCTCCGATTTCGTGATGGTGGAGATAAGGGGAGTCGAACCCCTGACCTCTTGAATGCCATCTAGTAACCATACTAAATATGGTGATGGGGTTTAATAAAAAATACAATATTTTGCGGGAAAAAGAGTCGTCAAAAACCCCTACACCTTCTGACACCCGCTCAAAAAAGCATCAAAAATAACGTCGTTTCTGTTTAACAGAACGCCGTTATTTTTTTAAAGAAATCGAAAATAAACATTTAAAAATGCCGAAAGTGTTTACCTGTCCGTGATCAGACGCCGCTTGTTTTTATAAAAAGAAAAGGCACTGCTTTTTGTGGGGGGGGGTAAGAATGAAACCATTAGTAGCCCCTTTGCTTTTTTATTTCCTGATATTTTTCTTTCCCATAATGACATTCCCAGCAAGTTCCTTGATCTCCCTGATTAAAATAGAACTCTCCATCGCCACCTTTTTTCCCACATTGTGAACAAGTATAAATTCTTTTCTCGTATTTAGGTTCGGGATTTAATACAGGTTTGTTCTCAATAGGGTTTTGCGTGTTATGTCGAAGTGAAATTTGTGCCATCCTTTCCTTTTCTTTCTCTAAGGCTAATTTGGACAACGTTTCCCGTTCCTGTTTTTCTCGTTCTATTCTGGCTAATTCTTGAGCAATTTTTTCTTCTTTTTTATTTTGCCATTTAATAAATCTATCATTATAGCCTTTGATGGATAATTCGCCATCAACAACACATAAATCCTGTATGGTGGCTTTTTCGTTATATATCTCTGGATAATAATTTAACTGATATAATTTTTTATCAAAACGGTATTGTATAATCTTATTTCCATCAACTAGGATAAAATCATTATTTTTGGATTCGTTTAATAAATAACGTTTTAAAAAGGATACGCCGTTTTCTCTAAGCAACAGTGATTCTTCTCCTATAACAAGCCACTTAACGGAGATGTTTTTTAAGGAATATTCTTGTGATATTTTTTCTACAAATCCACTTGTTGTCTTTGAATTACCCATTTCAATAACAAAAGACCTATTATTATCTTTTGAACATAAAATAGGGGAATAATGATGTTCTAAAATCTTATATTCAGTTTCAACTTTATAACCTAGTTTTGAAAAGTGATTGGACAACGTTATTCTTAATGACTTAAAAAGTTCGTTATCATTTTTATCAAATCTATCGTAATCGCAATCTGTATTTGTTAAATGAGCAAAATAAGCTTGTTTTTTGTCGCCATGACAATATCTTAAAGTTGGGTTTTGACAATTAGGATCGATGCATAATACTTGTTTATTTCTGCTACACTTTCTAACGGCTTTTTCACGCTCGTAGTTTAGAGAAATCTCATATGCACTGACTATTTCATTGTTTAATAATGCTTTATCCATAAAGAATCACCCGTTTTTCTTTAACTTAACATATTATTATGTCAAATTCTGTCATAAATAAGAAAGATTTTTTGTTTATGCAAAAAATACAAAATTAGTCGGTAGTGATTAAAAAAAGGTCACTAACTCTATACTAATATTTTATTATTTTTTCTTACCATCACTATGGAAATGTCCGTGCAGATGAAAATGTTTACTTTTATCAGTGCGTTGAAAATTAATTGATTTTTTTGAGTTGTCTATTTTTATATTTGTCTGTTGCATTTCCATTTTAGCAATATTAATTTCAAGCTTGTTTTTATGGATTTTTTTATTAATTTTATCAATTTTTTCTTGTTCAAATCTAGGGTCTAATTTTGAACGCTTATCTCTCAACTTTTGTGTTGAACTATCGGCTTTTCTTATTCTATTCTGGGGACTTTTGTGATTAAAAAATAGTGACATATAACACTCCTTTAGGTATAATTTTAAAAATATTAAATTTTTTTGGCAATGAAATATCTTTCTAATTGCCGCTCTTTCTACTATCAATAATGATTTTTTATATTTAATAAAAACAATTTTTACTTGTATGTGTAAAATGTTGCAGGACCTTTGCCGTGCTTTATAATAAAACCTTCCGAAGTTAGTTCACGCAGTGCCTTTTCAACGGAAGAACGGCTGAGCGAAGGGCATAATTCCATAATATCGCTTTTCGTTATTTTGCCTAGTTTTATTGAAAAAGTATTCTTTACCATTTCGTAAGCGGATTTATTTTCCGAAACGATTTCAATTCTTTCTTCAAAATCCCTGTAAGCCGACAATATAATTCCTAAAAGATATTTGGTAAAAGCCGTGTCGTCGTTTTCGCCTTCGTGCCATTTTTCGGAAGACTGCTGCAATGCGTCGTAATACTCGCTTTTATTATCCTGTATTTTCTTTTCAAGCGATATATATTTTCCGACAATATAGCCGCTTTTATATAAAAGTAAAGCGGTCAATATCCGACTCATCCTGCCGTTTCCGTCGTTAAACGGGTGAATACACAAAAAATCGTGAATAAAGGTAGGAATAACGACAAGCGGATCGACTTCGCCCGATGCGATCACTTTATTATATTCTTCGCACAATCTTTGCACCGCTTCCGGCGTTTCAAACGGTTCGAGCGGCTTAAAACGAACAACCACCGTTCCGTCGGAACGTATTTCGTCAATTTCGTTTGACGTGGTCTTAAATACCCCGCCGAACGACGTAGGCAAGAAAGAATACAGTTTTTTATGCAACTGCAAAATTACGTTGGCGGTAATCGGCATATACTCGAAACTTTCGTGTATCATATCGAGAACGGCACGATAGCCCAAAATTTCTTGTTCGTTTCTGTTTCTCGGCGCAGTTTTTTCTTGCATCAACTGTTTAAGCCGTTGATTAGTCGTAACAATGCCTTCAATGGCGTTGGATGATTCCGTGCTTTGTATTTTCGCAATATCTACAAGGCGGGAAAGTTCCATCGGTTTTTGTTTCAGATATAATTGCTGTTTGCCCTTATATTCGTGGATCAAACCTATATATCCTAAAACGTCCTTATCCCATTGTCTGTTTTTAAGTTTTTCGTAATGAAATTCTCTCATAATCGCTTGCTCCTGATAAAATCGCTTAAATTATACTAAAAAATAAGCGATATGTCAAGAGATAAAGGCAATAATCGCTTATTATTTCAAAAAAATACGCGATTTTACATTTTTCCTTAAAATTTTATTCAAACAACTATTTCCCAAAAAGTAGAAAATTTTATTTTTGGGAAACGACGTAAAATAATATTTTATAGAATTTTAAATACTTGATTTATCTGGCGAATTTCTTTTTCCAAAATTTCCCCGAAAAACAAGTAAATATATTGACAATTTAAGGTAAATAGTGTATCATAATTATAAAAATAGTCCAAATGGGCGTAAATTTTAGGTGAATTATGGAAATTAAGAGAGATTTATATTTAAATAAATTAGTAAACGCGATAGGAAACGGCTCGATAAAGGTTATAACCGGCGTAAGAAGATGCGGAAAGTCTTATATTTTGAACACTTTGTTTTATAACCATTTGTTACAATCCGGCATAGATAAATCTCATATTATTAAATTTGCGTTTGATTCTGCGGAAGATTTGAATAAAATAGGAGAAGACCTTATTGAAATAGACGTAGAGAAGAGAAAAGTGGATTATAAGAAGTTTATGAACTATATTTCTTCTTTGATAGTTGACGATAATAAATATTACTTATTGCTTGACGAAGTACAAAAATTGAGTTCGTTTGAAACCGTATTACTCGGTTATTTAGGCAGAGAGAATTTTGAATTATTCGTTTCGGGTAGCAATTCTAAATTTTTATCGAAAGACGTTATAACCGAATTAAGGGGCAGGGGGTATGAAATCCACGTTTTGCCATTGTCGTTTTCCGAATATTACGATTTTATTAAAGGCAACGAAGGCGATAGGTTAGAAGAATATATGGTATTCGGCGGACTGCCGAGAGTGGCGCTTGCGAATACCAACGACGAAAAAATGAGTTATCTTAAAACCCAGATGACAAACACTTATCTGAAAGATATAGTCGAGCGATACGAATTACACGATGACGAAGGAATAAACGAATTATTAAAAATAATAGCGTCAGGAATTTCGGGGTTAACTAATCCGAATAAACTTTCTAATGCGTTTAAGAGTTTAAGTAAAAAGAATTTATGTCCGGATACTATTGATAAATATATCGACCATTTTGAAGACGCGTTTATATTAAATAAGGTTTTAAGATATGACCTAAAAGGCAAAGCGTATATATCGACTCCGTATAAGATATATTTTGAGGACGTAGGTTTAAGAAACGTTGCTTTGGATTTCAGACAAGTTGAGTTTACGCATATTATGGAAAACGTAATATATAACGAACTTAAATATCGCGGATACAACGTGGACGTCGGTAATATCGAAGTAAGGGAGAAAAACAAAGAAGGAAACAGAATCAAGAAAAATCTGGAAGTGGATTTTATTGCCAATAAAGGCAGTCAGAGATATTATATTCAATCGGTTTACGATATTCCCGATGAAGAAAAGTGGGAACAGGAGACTAAATCGTTTGATAATATCAAGGATTCGTTTAAGAAAATCGTCGTCGTTAATAAAAACGTTGTTGCAAGGCATACTGAGTCAGGCTATCTGTTAATAGGGCTTAAAGAATTTTTGCTTAATTCAAACAGTTTGGAATTGTAAAAATATTGAATAAAACGATAAATTAAAAACAGTAAAAACTATGCAGAAAACGTCTATAAGATTTTTTGAGAATATACCCGTCCGCGCCGTTTGGGAAGAAGAAACTTCCAAATGGTGGTTTTGCGCTGTGGACGTAGCGGAAGCGCTTACGAAAAGCAAAAATCCGCGTATATATTGGGCGACGATAAAAAGAAGAAATAATCAGTTGATTGCAATTTGTAAACAACTGAAATTAAAGGCAAAAGACGGTAAATTTTATAATACCGACGTGGTTGACGAGAAAGGTCTTAACACCGTTATCGCTTTAATTCCAAGTAAAAAGTCGGAGATTTTTGCGAAATGGCTTAAAAATATGGAAACGTCGCTTGACGAAAAGAGCAAGCAAAAGGCTTACGAACTTTTCGAGAGCGGGTTTATAAACGAAATCGAAGTCGGCACGACAAAAGGCTTACAGCAGATACACGGATATATTTTCGGCGGACTTTACGACTTTGCGGGGCAAATAAGAACTTGCAATATCGCAAAAGGCGGTTTTGCGTTTGCGCCCGCTATGTATTTGGAAGATAACCTTGCTTTAATTGATAAAATGCCCGAAGATAGTTTAGAGAATATCGTTAAAAAATACGTTGAAATGAATATCGCGCACCCGTTTATGGAAGGTAACGGCAGAAGCACGAGAATCTGGCTTGACCTTATTTTAAAAAAGAACTTAAAACTTTGCGTTGATTGGAGCAAGATAGATAAAAACGAATATCTATCGGCGATGAAAGACAGCATAGTGGACAGTTCAAATATTTTCGCTTTAATTAAAAGCGCATTAACGCCCGAAACCGACAATCGTGAAATCATAATGAAAGGAATAGATTATTCCTATTATTACGAAGAAATAGAATAAAAAATTTTTCTAAATATGACCAATATTGACAAGTTGACGTGGTAAAATAGAAAAATGAAAAATAAATATTATACAATTGATAAAGAGAAGAATAAAGAAATTATAAATATTAAAGAAATGCCGATATTGTATAAGTATCAAACAATAAATGAGCATTCGGTTAATGCTTTAATCAATAATGAGGTTTGGGCTACAGTACCAACCAATTTTAATGATCCTTATGATATGATTTATTGTTATTCTTCATCTCATATTAAAGGTGTTATTAAAGATAAACTTACGGACGAACGGCTACTAAAATATTCTAAATTCTTTGAAAAAAAGAGTAAAACGGCTATAATAAAAACAATCAGTGATAGCCTTCTTTCAAACTTTAATGATAATTTTCGCAAACAGTATTGTGTTTCTTGTTTTTCAGAAGTATTTGATAGTGAAATAATGTGGGGGCACTATGCAAATTGTGCTAAGGGATTCGTTATTGCATATAGTGGTAATGATTTAATGAGTAAAGCTTTTGAAAAAAATGAAACTTTTTTTGAGCTGTCGAAACAATTTAATTTTTTTAATATTGATTTTTCAAATGTCAAAAAAGATAATTTAACCACAATTGCTCCTGTAATTTATAGCAATGGTAAAAAGAATTTTGATAACGAAATAATAGATAGTCTTGATCCATTATTAGAATATTTCGACGACCTTTGCGAAAATAAGACAGTAGAAGAATCTATCAACGCATTTATAAAAAAGATACAGCAAAGATATTTTGATAAGAATGATTTGCACAACGATTCTTTTTATTCCGCACTTTGTAATAAACACAAGAGTTGGTCTTATGAAAAAGAATGGCGTATTTGGTCTTATAACTCCAACGCTTTGACCGGACAATTAAATGATCCGTATGTATGTATAGGCAATGTTAAACCAAAAGCAATTTATTTAGGGGAAAAAATTAGCCCTTATGACGAACAAGCGATGTTGGCTATTGCAAAAGAAAAATTACATATTTCCGTTTATAAAATGAAAACGAAAATGTTTAAAAACCGTTGTAAATTACAAGCAGAATTATTGTACAAAGGAGCAAAATTATGAATAAAGATTTCGTAAAAAAATATATCGCAAAACAGCCGATAAAAGTTGTCGAATGGAACGATGACATTAACAAATTAAAATATGTTGGCATTAAAGAATGGCAAAAAAGGACAAAACCCGATCCCGAAGAATTAGTTCGGGCATATTTGATTACGAAATTAGTCAACGAATTAGGCTATAAACCTGAAAGAATAGAAATTGAGCGCGAATACGATGTTGGTCACCCAAAAGTCATCAAACCGCGTATTGATATTATCGTTAGAGATAAAGAAGGCGACGCATTTATGTTTATAGAATGCAAGAAGCCCGAATCTTACGAAGAAGAACTTGATGAAGCAATCGAAAAACAATTGTTTAATCTGTCAGGTTCTGAATTAGCAATAGGAAGTAAAATCAATTATTTGGTGTATTATACAACAACTGAACTGACTGATAGCTTAACGGATAAATGTATCATTATAGATTATAATAAATTTAATAATTATGCCGATTGGAATGAAGATAGACAATGCACAAACACTATCCCGACACGTTATGGTAAAGCTCAAAAGAAGCCATATCAAAAGGGCTCTGACAAAGATTTAGAAAAAAGCTTTACCGATAAAATGCTAAATTCTCTAAAAGATGATTTACATAACGTCCTTTGGGGTGGCGGAGGAACTGACGACAATGAAGTGTTTTCTTCATTAACTAATTTAATCTTAACAAAAATACAAGATGAAGATGAAAAAAATGATGGTGATATTTACGGCTTTCAATCTCTCGCTTTTGAAAAAGACGGAGATGAAGAATTAGAATCAAACGAAGAATTGTTTGACCGGATCAACGATTTATATAGGCGAGCTTTAAGAGAAAAGCTTAATGTTACAGACGAAACAGAATTGGCAAAATCTTATGTGGTCGATACGAAGAAGTTTTCTCT
The DNA here is from genome assembly GCA_017612915.1 of Clostridia bacterium. Classification (GTDB taxonomy): domain Bacteria; phylum Bacillota; class Clostridia; order Christensenellales; family Borkfalkiaceae; genus UBA1259. Next base: position 18,516 of record JAGAEX010000012.1, read on the forward strand.
TTCCAAATTAAAATATACCGTTCAAAGATTAGAAGGGCTTTCTTTTGTTGACGGTAAAAACAGTTTAAGCGGTAAAGATATTTTAGGTGATTTTTTTGAAGGAATAATTCGTGATGGTTTTAAACAAAGCAAAGGTCAGTTTTTTACCCACACAAACGTAGTACGTTTCATGTTATGGGCTATTCAGGCAGATAAGCTTGCAATTAAACGAATAAAAGAAGATCGTGAAATTCCATATATGATTGATCCTTCTGCCGGTAGCGGAACTTTCCTTATCGAATATATGAAATTTATCACTTATGCGATGAAATATATGAACAGAAACGAAGAAGGAACTTATAACAAAGATTTGGGGACTTCTCGTGCTGTTAAAGATAAAATAACGTCCGATTGGTTTTACCCTGATCATCGTGAAAATAGGTGGGCAAGAGAATTTATTTACGGTGCTGAAATCAACTTCAATCTTGGAACGGCAACAAAGGTTAATATGATTTTGCACGGCGACGGTTCGACAAATATTTTTGTAAAAGACGGTTTATCACCTTTTGCTAAATATGAAAAATCGTCTGCACCTAACGCGCTTAATCGTTATGTAACGCAAAATTTATATAAAGATAAAGACGTAAACGAACAATTTGATTTAATTCTGACTAATCCGCCTTTCAGCGTAGAGCTCGATAACGAGACAAAGAAAACAATCGGAAGAGACTTTTTATACGGCGAAAAGAAAAATTCAGAGAATTTATTTATCGAACGTTGGTATCAACTTTTAAGAGAAAATGGGCGTTTGGCGGCGGTTTTGCCTGAAAGCGTTTTTGACACTACTGAAAATAAATATATCCGTTTGTTTATATATAAATATTTCAAAGTAAAAGCGATAGTTTCTTTACCGCAACTTACTTTTGAGCCATTTACTTCTACTAAAACGAGTATTTTGTTTTTGCAAAAAAAGACGAAGGCGGAAATAGAAAAGTGGAACGAACTTTGGGATAATGCTTCGAGTGACTATTCTAAATTAAAAACGCGAGTGGAGAACATTATTGCCGTTTACGATGGCACAAAAACCAAAGAAAAATTACCTTCCATAAAAGATATGTCTGAACAAGACGAAACATTGACGATAAAGAAGATGTTAAAATCATATCTTACCGAAAATGATGTGGATTTGAATGCAAAACAGTTAATAGAAAAATATCGTGAAGAATTAGAAGACCTTTGCACGATTGATAAAGACACGAAAGATACTTTTGGCTTTGTAAATACTTGGTGGGTGTTTGGCGAAGTCGCAAAACAATTGAATTACGATATATTTATGGCAGAAGCTGAAAATATTGGGTATAAGCGCACAAAACGAGGTGAGAAGCCAATGAATAATGACTTGTTCCGTTATAATGCAAATGAGATAATTGTTGACGACGGCAAAAAAGAAACAATACTTGATTTTATGCGCGATTTACATTGGGATTAAGAAAAATTATGAGAGTAAAAATAAAAAAGCTTGATACAATTGCAAATCATAAATATGCGCGTTGTGATTGTAAATTTTGGAAAATTAAAGAAAGAATTCCTTTTAATAATTTTGTGAGATTAAAAGAATTATTTCATATAATTAGCGGTAGCGTACAAACAGAAAATTATTCCGACGTTATAACAAGTATTCCTTATATAAGAATAAGCGATATAGATTATAAATTTGGTATATCAAAAAACAATATAATCTATTTATCCGAAGACTCAAAAATAGCAGATAATAAAATTCTAAAAGAAAATGATTTAGTTTTGGCAACAATCGGAACTGTTGGCAAAATTGGTATGGCAGGTGACTGTGTTGGTGGTACACATTCAAACAATACAGTTATACTTCGTCCCAAAACCGATGAGATTAATGTTAAATTTTATGAAAAGCTATTTCAATCAGATTTTTATATAAAATATATATTTGGGATTGCTGCCCAAAAAGCGCAACCTAATTTGCAGGATTATGAAATTAAAAACATATTACTTCCTGTTATAAACAAAACAATTATTGAACAAGCAGTTAAAAATTTTGAACCGATTGAAAATGAAATTCAAAGTTTTAAACTAACTATTAAGCCGACACAAACAATAATAGACGAAGTTTTTAAAAAGGAATTTCATTTTGATTATCACAGATTTGAGGAACTTAAAAAGATTTCACGCTTTGATACTGCAATAGCGGATTTTTCCAACAATCCGGATTTGCGCTTCAGTGCAAAATTTCATCGTTCTGCGGGTGAATTTGTCAAACAAGAATTAGCAAAAATAACCGATAAAAAAATAAAACATTTTTTAGCAGAGCCGATTGTTTTGGGCGCAAGTGTTTCCCCGTCTGATTATGACGAAAATGGTGGCTATCATTATTTGTCTAAGAGACCTGATATTTTGTTGCAAGATATTGGTATTGCTGGATTTGATTTAAAAGCAAAAGAAACCAATAAGAAAATTATAAAATGTGAAACAGATACAGAAAGATTATTTAAAATGCTTTTGGTAAAGGATTCTTGTTGGGAATATGAAAAAGAATGGAGAATAATTGATATTGGAGAAGCGAACACTTCACGGCTTATTAATTTGCCGCATATAAAATCGATAACATTAGGGATGAATATAGATCTAATATGCAAACAGTTAATAATTGATATTTGTAAAATAAAGAATATACCTTGTTTCGAGATCAAGGCAAGTAAAGATGATTTTAAACTTACTAGAACTAAAATTGATTTTGATTCTGTTGAAGATGATTTTGACAGAACGGAATATATGACTTATTTATCAAATAGTGCAGTGAGTAATTTTCAAAAAGCATTAGAGAAAAGCGAGCAGTTGCAAAAAAATATTAAAGAAAAAAAGATTAATTCCCAACTACTTATAGCACTTTTTTCTACGGAGTTAGAGGCACTAATTGACATTTATTTTATGAAATGCAATTTCAATAATATTTATAATAAAGAATTTGACAAATCAAAAGGAACATTGATAATTTTGAGCGAAATATTAAAATCAATAAAACAAATCGATGAAAGTGTTGAATATATTGCAAGCTCATGTGATGCACTCAATTTGGATGATTTAGTATTAAATGGATGGATTAATATTTTTGAAAAGAAAAAAATATTAGGGATAATAAGCTCATTAAAAGGTATTATTGAAAAAATAAAAGGCATAGCTTGGGCGCAATAAAAAAAGTAAAAAAATGAAAACATCAAAAGCCGAGAGAGATGTGGTGCGGACAAAGTAATCTTTTTAAGATTTTCGACAAAGAAAGTCAAAATAATCTGTCATATAGGTCTTGACAAGTAAAGAATATATGTTATCATAAAATTGTACGAGTAATATCGTATTTTTGTAGTACCCTTTTTAAGAAGGGATAGACGGAAATTATTTCGTCTTGTGTGGGCGCACGATTGCGCTTCTTCCCGTTGCAATCTTATTGAGAAAGTATGTTAGAGATTGCGTGTTTGGGAAACGATTACCGCGGGGCTTATTATGGTGATCGTGTGTTTGCCGGAGTTTTCCGTATTGCGATCATTTTATATGATTTCAGCGGAAAGCGTTGATGGGCTTTTTTGTGCTACAATTTTTTAGGTATTACGAGTATAACAACTAAATATTTTAACGGAATTAAAGAGTCCGTACGAGAAGGAAGTGCGCCAAACGGCGATGGTGAAAATCGTACGGACTTTTTCGTTTCAAAGGAGTTTTATGAGATAAAAAGATTAAGATAGACGACAATTAAATAACAAAGTTAAGTGGTCGGTGATGGTGTTATCATCGATTTTTTTATATTTTTTACAAAATACTTTTTTTGCCCTGACAGACATTGTCAGTGCTGGAGTAATAAAATATAAATTATAACCTTGACTTTTGTTCGAAAATCGCCCTTTTAAGTGAGGGGATTTAAAAAATAAATTTAGACCGCCAACTTTTGTTGTTTTATAGCCATTTATTATGAAGGGACAAAAAAATAAAAAATTTTTTGGGAAGTTGACCCCCAAAACGACTTTTTTTTAGCCATTTAAAGTGAAGGGATAAAAAAATTGTAGAAAATTTTTAAATTTGGGGTTGTTTTTTTCAAAAAAGTGTCCTAGGAGATATGGAGGGAAAAATATTTTTAGAGAAATTTTTAAAAAAAGGTGGACTTTTTGCCTTTCTATCTGCCTACCTATTAAGGGGCTTTAAAAAATATTTTTAGAAAATTAAAAATTTTTTCTTGAAAAGTGAAATTTTCGGGTGAGTTTAACGGATATATATGGGGGCAAAATAAATTTTTTTGGAGATGGTGCTTATGTGCTAACGTAAAGACGTGCCGACGGTCTTAAAACGACGGCAAAACAAATTACAGGAGGACTTAAATGGAACAAACAAGACAAATCAAACAGTTTCAGTTCTACGACTTTTACGCCGAAATACTAAGTGGCTTAAACGACGAGAGCGCGGGACGAATAGCAAGGTTAATGTGCGAGTATATGTTTACGGATAACGCCGTGGCTGAAATTACAGATGACAAAGAACGCTTTTTATGGGGCAATATCGTTGACGTATTACAGGAAAGCAAAGAGAACGCAGTAAACGGTAAGCAGTCAACGGGACTGAACCGAAAGATGAAACACTTTACCTTTCAGGATAACTTTTACGACGCGATTAAATTACTCGACGATAAACAAAGCGGACAATACGTTAAGGCAATATGCGGATATATGTTCGAGAATAAAACGCCTGCGTTAAAACCGCCGACGGACGGTTTCTTTATACTTGCAAAGCGCAAATTAGACTTGTCAAAAACTCGCAAACGAAACGGCAGTAAAGGTGGCAAGACAGAACGAATACCCGTTGCGTTGGAGCAAATTAAAAAGGCAGACGATACACCGCGCGAGCAACTTGATATGGACGGTTTCTTGAAACGCAATCCGCAAATCAAAAACAATATATACCCTGTGAGTATGCGATTGACTAGCGGAATAGATTGGACTAAACTTGCTAATAAACTGCCATATTCTACGTATCGGGACAGCACGAACCTGTATCAGATAGTTGCACATTACAAGGAAATAGTCGGGGTTTAAACGGAAAGCAAAATACAAGCAAATAGCCAAAAAATGGTGTTAATTTATAGCAGGATAAGAAAATTGTAATTTTTAGCAAAAATACATTTTTGACTGTCCGCAATTATTACGGACTTACGAGCAGGAAACCTGCGTCGTTTTGGCTATGAAAAACAGAGAAAGGAGGAGAAAATTATCAGCAATCAACCGGTTATATTTAATATCAGATACACGCCTTACACCTTAAAGAAAGGAGCAAGCCAGCGAGAGATAGAAAAGCACAAAGAAGAGCGCGCTTTCTATGATATGTCGGGCGAGAAAAACGTTTACGAGTATATCAACGCGGGATATAAACGCAGAGGTAAGAAGACGGAAACGGCAAAGCAGTATTTCGAGAAAAATTACGGCGTATTTAACGGCGACGGGTATTTACTTTCAAAAGACATAGAAGAAATGAAAAAACGCGCGCAATCGGGTAAGAAACATATTTGGCACGGGTTTATATCTATCAATCAAGATAATTCTTACAAGATAGAATCGCCCGAACGGTGTTTTAAACTTGTAAAGCGAAATTTCGGGCAGTTTTTCAGAGATATGGGGCTTGATCCGAAGAACGTGGATTTAATGTGCGCGTTGCATTTAGACAGAGAGAAACATTATCATATACACTTCGCCTTTTGGGAAAAAGAACCTAAATGTAAATACCGTAAGAAAGAAACGGAATACCGCCACAAAGGAAAGATAGACCAAAAGGTCATAGATAATATGCGAGTGCGGCTTGCGCTATACATATCGGATATGACAAACGACGTATATCTGATGCGAGACGAAGCGATAAGAAGATTACGGAAAATGACGGCGTTAGAAAAATTTATGTATTCCGACGAAAAGATAAAGAAAGAATTTATATCGCTTTGTAAAGACCTACCTTCTACAATTCCTTTGGAATACGGAAGGAAAGAAATGGAACCGTTCCGTAAGCGGATAGACAAGATAGCGACTATGCTTTTTATGAGAGATCGGGAAGCCTTAAAAGCCGACGAACGAGTTTACGAGAAGATAGACGAAGTCAGGCATCAAGTAAAAGAAATCTGCGACGGTTCATCCGCAAACGAGAAATATCATTTCGGTATAAATCCCGAAACGATTACTATTGTGGACAAACTTGAAGAAGATTACAAACGCCGAGTCGGGAACATCATCTTGCACGCGGTCAAGTTTATTAAGCCCGAATACTTTGAGAGAAACCAGAAACGGAAGTACAAGGTCAACGACAACAAGTTAAAACGCCGCCTTGCAATATCCGAGAGAAAAGTAGGAAAGCGTTTTGACAGATTTTTCCTTACTTTCGGACAAGACTGCCGGATAATCGAACGGGACTTTACAAACCGTTTACAGGAAATCGAAGAAGAACTTGAAGAAAAGAAAAAACAGGAGGAATGGCACAATGAACAGGAAGAAATAAAACGTTCCAAGTATTATTGGAGCAAGTAAAACTCGTATTTATACGAAAAGGTCTTGACACCTGACTTCTTTTTGTGTATAATATCTGTATCGTATTTATACGACATAGATATTTACAGGAGAAGTGATTATGAAAAAGAAGGTTATATCGAAAGACAAAAGATACGAGGATAAGCACAAAGAACAAAGGAAAGCGAAGTGTATGGTATGGGGAACGAGCGTTGAGAGAACGCTCGGAGAAGAAATCAACAGATTTCTGAAAAAATACGGATACACAAAAGTCCAATTGATACAGGCGGGATACGACGCTCTTTTTGAAGATGCGGCATGTAAGGATGTAAAATTAGGTAAAATGTTGGACGGCTATGATGACTTTTTCGGTTTCGAGGATGTCGGAAATAAAAAACCGAATACTTAAATGTTTTCAAAAAGGGAGGAAAAGCAATGGAAAGAGAACATAGTATTCAAAGCAATAAGGACGCGGAATAATTCCGCCACTAAGTCCGAATAAGGAGTTTTGAATACAAATAGCAAATTAACAAAAAGATATTTGCCGGGCGGACAAACCGCTCTGGCAGAAAAACGCAGTTATTATCAAGCAACAAGAACAAGGCGAACGGCTTTAACCGACGATATTTCTAACGACGAAACGATAAACGGACTTGCAAGAAGTTGTCTTACGGGCTTGCTTACGGCAATCAAATCTGAAATAGCGAAAACTATTGCAAATACAAAGTTGAAGGAAAACGCGGGTTTAAGTACAGCGGCGACGTCGATACCAAAAACAGAAAGTACCGATGCCGACAAAGGTTTGCCTAAAAAACAGGACGACTCTTTTTCCGCCAAAGAGGAGGAAGAAGAAATGGACATAGATTTTCCGGGAATTTCGGTAAATTCGATACCCCGTGCAGACGGAAGGTATCAAGGACACATTACGGACAACGGAGAACGAACTTACGTTTATGGGAGGACAATAAATGAAGTAAAATGGAAGATCAGAGAGTTATTAAAATTCGGTATTCCGAAGAAGAAACGGGTTAAAAAGGATACTTCGCCTACTGTAAGAGAGTGGGGCGAAAAGTGGTTTGAACTTTATAAAGCACCGAACCTAAAACCGAAAAGCATTGAAAGTTTAAGGTATTGTTTGAAGAAAATATACTTAAAATACGCGAATACGCACTTAAACAGCCTGAACGCGCTTGATTTACAGGAATATTTCCTGTCTATGAAAGAAACGCGGGCGAGAGATATGGCGCTTTATACTTTGACCGAAATGCTTGAAAAGGCGCGAAAGCAAAGACTTATCAAAGAAAATCCTTGCGACGGTGTGGAAATAAAGAAACACGTCAAAGAACAAAAATGCGGGCTTACGCCGGACGAACAAAGAACGTTGGAAAAAGCGGTCAAAGGCATGCTTATCGAGCCTATATTTCAGTTATTATTGACGGGCGGATTTCGTATCGGCGAACTGCTTGCGCTAACGTCCGACGACGTAGATTTTGAAAACAACAAAGTTCACATAAACAAAGACGTGGTTTTCATCAAAAACCAAAGAATAGTTCAGACTACCAAGACGAAAGCGGGAAACAGGATAATTCCGCTACCAGAAAAGTCTATGGAATACCTGAAAGGGAGAAAGGGCGTATTGTTCAACACAACGTATAACGCAGTGCAAAACTTGTTTAAGCGACTTACGAAGAAAACGGGAATAAACATATCCGCACATATTTTACGGCATACTTATTCCAACAGGCTTGAAGAAGCGGGTATCCCGCCGAAAGTAAAGCAATATCTTTTAGGACACGCGAAACTTGACACCACGCAAAACGTTTATACGGACACGCAAGCGCACTATGTCGGTAGGTTTTTAGACGATATAAGAGGTGCTTTTGACACCCATTTTGACACCTAAACTGACACCTTGACACCCAAAATTTACAAAAATTTAATTTTTAAAATCCTTAAAAATGTCAGGGAAAATCAAGGGATTTTAAGGTAGGCTAAAATGATGGCAAATCAAGTGGTCGCAGGCAAAATTTTCGCCCCGACAAAAAACACCGAATATGCAAAATCCGCTGATAAAATCAGCGGATTCGTGGTGGAGATAGTCGGGGTCGAACCGGCGACCTCTTGAATGCCATTCAAGCGCTCTACCAACTGAGCTATACCCCCAAGCACTTTAATAATATATCACAAAAATTCCTAAAAAGCAAGCGTTTTAAATTGCAATCCTTATTGGCGTTCCGATATTCCGTTTTTAATGGAAAAATGGAACGCAGATAAGTGTTTTTGCGTTAAAAAACTTGTTTTTGCTTTTTAAATAGTTTATAATATAACCAAAATCAGACGAGTTGTCGTAACGCCGACGCGCTACAAGTGTAAAAATTGTTTCAAGTATAAAGAAAAGGTACGTCGTGCGGAGTTTTTGACGGCGCGACGGGTTCGCGTATTATTTGTGATCTCCAAAACGGTGTTACAATGTTTATGGGTATTCACCTTTAGTATTGGTTCTTGTCTTTTACAGGCGAATCTTAATTTAGTTAAAGAAATTTATAAATGTTTGGGCATAAAATAAGAGCAAACGATGAAAATTCAATCAATAGATAAAAATTTTACGGCGCAAAGCGAAAGCGTTGGCGGGTTAAAATATTACACCTTGCCTTGTTCTCCCTTTGATCTGTACGGCGTGTTTTACGAAGATAAGACCAAAAGATTCGTTCGGCTTGATTCTGAGATTGCGTACAAAACGAGTAAAAGCGTCGGCGAACTTAATCCGCTTACTTCGGGCGGGCGCGTCAGATTTGCGACCGATTCGGATAAAATCAGCATAACCGTAAAATATAAAGATAAAACGGTTTTTCCGCATATGACGAGCATAGGTACTTCGGGATTTGTCCTTTCGGAAAACGTCGGCGACAGATCTAAATATCTTTATTCTTTTGTTGTCGGACATTTTTCCAACGAAGAAACTGTAATGAACGACGGCTTTACCATTACCAAAACGCTTAAAGGCGGCAAGATGAGATATTATACTCTTTATTTTCCGCTTTATAACGATGTGGAAGAACTAAAACTCGGTTTTGAGGAAAACGCCGAAGTTGATAGCGGATATAAATATAAAGACGTTTTGCCTATCGTTTATTACGGTTCGTCGATAACGCAAGGGGGGTGTGCCAGCCGTCCCGACCTTATGTATCCGTCCCTTATTGAAAAATGGACGAACATTGATTTTATAAATTTCGGATTTTCGGGTTCTGCACTCGGGGAAGAAACGATCATCGATTATATTTCCAAGATAGATTGCAGTATTTTCGTCTGTGATTACGATTTTAACGCGCCGAACGCGGAGTATTTAAAACCGTCGATTTTACAACTTTATAAAACCTATCGTAAAAACAAAAAGGACGTGCCCATCGTGTTTATATCCAACCCCGATTATTACTGGTACGCAAACGGTAAAGAAAGGTTTAACGCAATAAAAAAAACTTACGACTACGCTAAAAGTCAGGGTGATGATAAAGTGTATCTTATTCACGGCAAGGACTTTTTCGGTAAAGAATGGGGTATCTGTACGGTGGACGGGGTTCATCCTAACGACTTGGGTTTTTATAAAATGGCAAAGAAAATAAATAAAGTGCTTGACGTTATTTTAGCAGATAAAACCGCAAATAAAGGTATATAATAGAACTTATCCTTATGGATGCTTACGCCTATGATGAAAACGGTTGGCCATCTGGTTTTGTCGGCGGAAAACTTTTGGAAGATATAAAAAATCACGATAAATACATAGAAAATCGTCTAATAAATTTTTTATATAATTTCAAAATTTAAATAGTAAGGGATGCTTGTGAAAAAGTTATTATTTGTTTTGTCGGCATTATTGATTTCAGTGTCGGTTTTAGGCTCTTGCGCATGGAAACAAAGTGAGCAGGAAGATCAGATTGAAAGGTTGGATATAGAAGTTCTGGCTGCAAATATTGATATGGTTGCGCAATACGATTTGTCGCAAAATAAGGTTTTCGGTTCGGCATATTGCGTTTATCAAGACGGCGTTACTTATGAAAAGTGTTACGGGACTACGGCATTGGACGGGCAAAACGAGGTAACGAACGCGTCGATTTTCAGATTAGCGTCTATGTCTAAACCGATAACGACCGTTGCGGCATTGATACTTGTAGACAGGGGATTGTTGTCTTTGAGCGCGCCTATTTCCAAGTATATACCCGATTTTGCTGGCATTAAGATAAAGGACGCGCGAGGACGCACGACGAACGTTATCAACGCTCCTACCGTATGGAATATTTTGACGCACACTTCCGGAATAGGCAGCGACGCCAAAAAGACGGATCGCATGACCGCAAACGATAAAAAGACCTTGGATGATTCAATTGCGTTCTACGTAAGGTCCGGGCTGGATTTCGAGCCGGGTTCTATGCAGATGTACAGCGGAACGGGTTCGTTCGATGTTTTGTCGAAGATAGTCGAAATTGTAAGCGAAAAGACTCTTGCCGAGTTTTTGAAAGACGAAATATTCGATCCGTGCGGAATGACCGATACGACGTTCGTGCCTACCGCCGAGCAGAGAAAAAGAATGGTGACGATGCATAACAGAGTAGACGGTGAAAACGCGGAATTCGCAATTCCCGAAGGCTATATTTTCGGCGATTATCCCGAAACGCATTATTTGGGCGGCGCAGGACTTGTATCGACTTTAAGTGATTACGCAAAATTTGCTTTGATGCTTTTAAACAAAGGCAAAGTCGGCAACAAGACTATCCTCACGGAGAAGACCTTTAACCAACTTTGCACTGCGCAAGTTGATTCTGACATTATGCCTGGACAATACCGTTGGGGCTTGGGAGTAAGGGTAATAACCGACGATATGTATCCGACTTTGCCGGTTGGATCTTTCGGTTGGAGCGGTGCTTACGGAACGCATTTCTGGGTAGACCCCGTAAACAAAATTTTCGCGGTGTTTATGAAGAATTCAGTGGTTGACGGCGGTGCCGGAAACGAATCCGCGTTAAGTTTTGAGAACGCGGTTTACGACTCTTTCGAAGACTGATAAAATTTAACGAACGACCTGAATAAAGACGGGCTTTACCGCTCTCCTTATATGATATTTTCGCGGGAGGTGCCGTCTTTGGAGAATCAGGCGTGGCGTAATGCCACGCCTGATTCTTATAGGACTGAATTAACGAAGAATCTCTAACGAAAGTGCGGTGATGCCGAACTCTTTTTCAACTTTTATAAGTTATAATTCTTTTTCATCAATAACCGATTTAACCGTTTCAGGAGATTTTTCCGTTTGTTCTTCTTTAATGTGCTTTTTTTGAAGTTTTTCTGTTCTGTATTGACGCGGAGTCTGACCTGTTTCTTTTTTAAACCATTTATAAAACCGGGAATATTCGTTTATACCGACGCCTTCGGCAACCTGAATCAGCGTCAATTTATTTTCTTTTAATAACGCTTTTGATCTCATTAAGCGTAAAGAATCCAAGTATTTTTTTGGTGAAATACCCTGATTTTTTTTAAATATTTTTATAAAGTGCGAAACGTCGCAATTTAAATGTTTGCACAAGTCGTTGACGGTAATCGACTCGTTAAAATGATGATCCATATAAAAAATAGATTCTTCTATTAAATAATTACCGCCAACCGTTTTATCCGCATAGGTTAATTTCAGCAACAAAGAAAATAATGCGTACAAGTGCGATAAAACCATAAGTATTGCGGGAAGTTTATTTTTTCTCATATCATTAAACATAAGTTCGAACTGCTTTTCCGCACGTTTATTGTTTAAATGAATAACGGGATTATCAATCGTTATATTGCAACGTTTTAATAAATGTTCTGCATATTTACCCTGAAATGCAACCCAATAATAAGCGTAGGGGGCATGAGTGTCGCTGTAATATCGGCAAGTTTTTCCTTCGGGAAGATAAAACATATCTCCTTTTTCTATTTGGTATTTTTTGCCGCCCACTTCAAGATATCCCCTTCCATCAGTAACGTATTGTAAAACATGAAATTCGGGCTCATACGGACCGTCGATTTTTTTATCTGCAAATTGCTTTCCGCATGTGCAGATCGTTATGTCGACGGTATCATAATATTCGATAAATCTGACAATTTTGCTTAATTCTTTATTACTCATACCGATATTATATTTCAAATCGATAAAATAGTCAACAATTTGATAAATTATGGATATATTTCTTTTTTACTCCCCTTATATAAAACCAAGAACACGATTATTTCAATATTTTACACGATTATTACCATATACAAATTTATAAAAGTGTGATATGATTTTTTTGAAAATAGGGGTTATAGTGTTGTTTTGACGATTAATTCCGAACAAGGATAATATCTGATTATTGTCCGAAAAGCGACATTTTATTAGTGTATATCAAATAATTTGCATACATAAGCGAATTAAAACAAATTGCCGATTAACAGGGATATAATGGGAATATTTTACGACGAGAATATCAAAACTTTTTATCTTGAAAGCAAAAATTTAACTTATGCATTTTGTATAAGCGAATACGGCTTTTTAAATCATTTATATTACGGTAAGCGCATTGCGAGAGAAAGCTTATTACATACGGTAAGTTTATACGACAGAGGGCATGGGATTTGTTTGTCAAATGCGAAATGTACTTCCCATTCTCTTAACAATTATGCGAACGAATGTCCAACGTACGGGAGAAGCGATTTCAGAGAAAGCATGATTGCGTTGACCGATGAAAAAGGAATAAGGGTAGGCGATTGGAAGTATATCGGACATAAGGTTTGCGACCATAAGCCTGAAATAGAAGGAATACCGACGGTGGACGGCGGTGAAACGCTTATAGTCGGAATACAGGATGAAAGAATGGGTGTCTCGGTTAATCTGTATTATACGGTATATGAAGATTTACCCGTTATCACACGTCGCGCCGAGATAATAAATAACGGAACAGGTACGGTAAAAATCGACAGGGCGTATTCTTTCAGTATCGATTTGCCCGACAAAAATTACGAAGTTCTTTCACTTACCGGCGCACATTTAAGAGAAAGGATGGTAGAGAGAGCAGGACTTCGGCACGGCACTTTTATCTTAGACAGTAAACGGGGGGAATCGTCTTCGCAGGTAAACCCGTTTATGGCTGTTTTAAGAAAAAACACCGATGAAAATAGCGGCGAAGTGTACTGTTTTAATCTTGTATACAGCGGGGATTTCGTATTAAAAGCGCAGATTGAAGAAAACGATACGCTGCGCATCTTGGGCGGAATAAACGATTATGATTTTTCCTGGGAACTGTTGCCGAACGAAAAATTCGCAATGCCGGAAGTCGTGATGACCTATACGGCAAAAGGTTTGGGAGAGTCAAGCAGGGTTTTTCACGATTTGTATAGAAATTATCTGATAGATAAAAAATTTGCGTATAGCCCGCGTCCGATAGTAATTAATAGTTGGGAATCCGTCTATATGGATTTTAATGCCGAAAAACTTTGCAAAATTATAGACAGCGTAAAAGATACCGGCATAGATACTTTCGTTTTGGACGACGGCTGGTTCGGTGAAAGGAACGACGACAAGACGAGCCTCGGAGATTGGTTCGTAAATAAAGAGAAATTTCCGAACGGTCTTAAACCGGTTGTGGATTATGCACATCAAAACGGACTTAAATTCGGACTTTGGTTTGAACCCGAGATGATAAGCGAAAAATCCGAATTGTATAAAAAGCACCCCGATTGGGCTTTACATGTGGACGGACTGAAACCGTGCAACGGCAGAAATCAATACGTTCTGGATTTAACGAAAGATGAGATTTGCGAATATGTCATCGATATAGTCTCCGATGTTTTAAAAGAGAACAAAGTCGATTACGTTAAGTGGGATATGAACAGGCCGATAACCGAAAATTATTCGGAGCATCTGGGTAGAAGAAGTAAAGAAATTCATCATAGGTACATACTCGGGCTTTATAAAATTCTTGATAGGATTACAAGAAGTTTTCCCGATATATTCTTTGAAGGGTGTGCATCGGGTGGTTGCAGGTTTGATCCCGCGATGCTGAAATATTTTCCGCAGATTTGGGTAAGCGATGATAGCGACGCGTATTTAAGGGCTTTAATACAGTACGGAACGTCGTTTTGTTATCCTTTATCTTCGATGTCGAATCACGTTTCAGCGTGCCCCAACCATCAATGCGGAAGAATCACGCCTATGAATTCACGCGGCGAAATAGCAATGCTCGGTGCGTTCGGCTATGAATTCGATACCACAAAATTGACGAGTGAAGAATTTAAAACCGTAAAAGACCAAGTGGTGAAATATAAAGCAATACAGGATCTCGTATTAAACGGCGACCTGTATCGGTTAAACAGCCCGTTTGAAGGCAACGTTTGTGCGGAGATGCTCGTTTCAAAAGATAAGAGCAA
>JAGAEX010000013.1 GCA_017612915.1 Clostridia bacterium
GCGTTAAACGCGTGGAAATTTTATCGGGCATTACAAGTATAAGGAGTTACGCCTTTTATAAATTAGCCAAAATAGAAGAGATTATTATACCTAACAGCGTTACAAGTATAGGAAATTATGCGTTCTCTGATTGTAGCAGTTTAACGAGTATAACTATCGGTAACAGCGTTACCAGTATAGGAGAAGGAGCGTTCGAAGATTGTAGCAGTTTAACGAGTATAGTTATCCCCGATAGCGTTACGAGTATAGGAGATCATGCGTTCGAATATTGTAGCAGTTTAACGAGTATAACTATCCCCGATAGCGTTACAAGTATAGGAGATTGTGCGTTCTGGGGTTGTAGCAGTTTAACGAGTATAACGTTTAACGGCACAAAGGCACAGTGGGGTGCGATAGAAAAAGGCATCAATTGGAAATTTGACGTTCCTGCTACGGTCGTAAAATGTACCGACGGCGACGCGGCGATTTAATAACAATAAAAAAATTTTTTAACCCCCGTGTTTTTGGTTGACACGGGGGTTTTTCTGTGTTATAATACTATCAACCTACCAGATAAATAGGTTAAACAAAACGATAATCAAAAAAGTAAAGGGAAATGCGTTATGACGTTGATTTTTGTAAAGATTTTGCGTAATAACTTCCGTTTCGGGCGAATGTGCAAGGGCGAACGATGTTAAAGCGTGGCACAAACGAACGAAAATAAAAAAGGAGTTAATTATGGGAAATTATAAATTTGAAACGTTACAAATTCACGTGGGGCAGGAAACGGCAGACCCCGCGACGGACGCGCGCGCAGTACCTATCTACGCGACGACGTCTTACGTATTTAAAGATTCCGCGCAGGCAGCGGCGCGTTTCGGGCTATCAGAGGGCGGCAACATTTACACGCGGCTTATGAACCCGACGAGCGACGTGTTTGAAAAGCGCATTGCGGCGTTAGAAGGCGGCGCGGCGGCGCTTGCGACGGCGTCGGGTTCTGCGGCGATAACTTACGCGATACAGAATATAGCGACGGCTGGCGATCACGTTGTAGCGGCGTCAAATCTTTACGGCGGCACGTACAATCTTTTGGCGCACACGTTAAAAGAACAGGGGCTTTCGACCACTTTCGTCGATCCGTCTGTTCCGGAAAATTTTGAAAAGGCGATAAAGCCCAACACCAAACTACTTTATGCGGAAACGCTCGGCAATCCTAATTCCGACGTTATCGACATTGAGAGTATAGCGGATATCGCGCACAAGCACAAGATACCGCTTATAGTGGACAATACCTTTGCGACGCCTTATTTACTTCGTCCTATCGAACACGGGGCGGACGTGGTAGTTCACTCTGCGACGAAGTTTATCGGCGGGCACGGCACGGTGATGGGCGGCGTCGTTATCGACAGCGGAAAGTTCGACTGGGCGGCAAGCGGCAAATTTAAGGGGCTATCCGAACCTAATCCGTCCTATCACGGGGTAGTATTTACAAAAGCGTGCGGGAATTTAGCGTATATCATCAAACTTCGCACGACTTTAATGAGAGATCAGGGCGCGACGCTTTCGCCTTTCAACTCGTTTTTACTGTTGCAAGGGCTGGAAACGCTGTCCCTTCGCGTAGAGCGGCACGTCGAAAACGCCTTAAAAGTGGTGGGATTTCTTAAAAATCACCCGCAGGTGGAAAAAGTCAACCACCCGTCGCTATCGAGCGGCAGACAGAAAGAACTGTACGATAAATACTTTCCGCAGGGCGCGGCGTCGATATTCACTTTCGAGATAAAGGGCGGCGAAGAAAAAGCCAAAAAGTTTACCGAAAGCCTTAAACTTTTCTCGCTGCTTGCGAACGTTGCGGACGTTAAATCGCTGGTAATACATCCGGCGTCCACGACGCACTCGCAACTATCGGCGGATGAACTTTTAAAAGCGGGCATAACGCCGACCACGGTAAGATTATCTGTCGGCACGGAACATATAGACGATATAATCGCAGACTTAAAACAAGGGTTTGCGACTGTAAAATAATAAAAAATTAAAAGGAGATATTAAAATGGCAAAAATTTATAATTCGGCGGCGGAACTCGTCGGTAAAACCCCGCTCGTAGAACTTAAAAACGTTGAAAAAGAATTAAACTTAAAAGCAAAAATACTCGCTAAACTCGAATATTTTAACCCCGCCGGTTCGGTAAAAGACCGTATCGCGAAAGCGATGATTGAAGATGCCGAAAAATCGGGCAAGTTAAAGAAAGGCGCGGTGATAATCGAGCCGACTTCGGGCAATACGGGTATAGGCCTTGCTTCGATAGCGGCGGCGAAGGGCTATAAAATAATAATAGTAATGCCCGAGACAATGTCGGTCGAGCGCAGACAACTGATGAAGGCTTACGGTGCGGAACTCGTTTTGACCGACGGCACGAAGGGCATGAAAGGCGCGATAGCGAAAGCGGAAGAACTCGCCGCAGAAACGCCCAATTCGTTTATCCCCGGGCAGTTTGTAAACCCCGCTAACCCCAAGGCGCATTTCGACACGACAGGGCCGGAAATTTACGAAGATACCGACGGCAAAGTGGATATATTCGTCGCGGGCGTCGGCACGGGCGGCACGATAACCGGCACGGGCAAATACTTAAAGAGCAAAAAGCCGAGCATTAAGATAGTCGCGGTAGAACCTGCAACGTCCGCGGTACTTTCGACGGGGGTTGCGGGCGCGCATAAGATACAGGGTATCGGCGCGGGATTTGTGCCCGACGTTCTTGATACGAAAGTTTACGACGAGATAATCGCGGTTTCCAACGAAGACGCGTTCACTTACGGCAAACTTGTGGGCAAAAAAGAAGGCGTTTTGGTCGGCATATCTTCGGGCGCGGCGCTTTCCGCGGCGATAACGCTCGCAAAGCGCGAAGAAAACGCGGGAAAGAACATCGTGGTCTTGCTTCCCGACACGGGCGACAGATATCTTTCCACGCCGCTTTTTAACGACTAAACCGAAAAACAAAAAGGCTTGCCGCGGCAAGCCTTTTTAAATGGTTTGACAAACGACCTGTATAAAGGTATAATATATTTACCTACCGAATTAAGGGGTAAATTATGTCGGAAAGATTTTCGCGCACGGAAAACTTAATAGGTCGCCCCGCGTTAGAAAAGCTTAAAAAGTCGCGCGTGGCGGTATTCGGCGCAGGGGGAGTGGGCGGCTACTGCCTTGAAGCGCTCGCACGTTCGGGCGTGGGCGCGATAGATATCGTCGACAACGACACGGTTGCGGAAAGCAATATCAACCGCCAGATATACGCACTTTCTTCCACGGTGGGAAAAGATAAAGCAGACGTTGCGAAAGCACGTATTTCGGATATTAACCCCGACTGTGCGGTAACTGTGCATAAACTCTTTTATCTGCCCGAGAACGCGGACGAAATAGACTTAAATAAATACGATTACATCGTGGACGCTATCGATACTGTCGCGGCAAAACTTTGTTTAATTGAGCGCGCTAAAAGCGCGGGCGTAAAGATAATTTCCGCAATGGGCGCGGGGAATAAGTTAGACCCGACGGGCTTTAAGGTTGCGGATATTTATAAAACAAGCGGTTGTCCGCTTGCGCGCGTTATGCGTTTAGAGTGCAAAAAACGGGGGATAAAGGACTTAAAAGTCGTGTATTCCGACGAAAAGGCGGTAAAACCCGTATCCGAGCCTGAAACGGGCGACGATAACTGTAAGCGCAGAAGCGTGCCGGCAAGCATAGCGTTCGTGCCGTCCGTTATGGGGCTTATTATTGCGGCGGAAGTCGTTAAAGACCTTCTTAAAGGAGAAGAATA
>JAGAEX010000014.1 GCA_017612915.1 Clostridia bacterium
CACAGCCCCTTCGCCGATATGAACGCCTTTAAGTATCATCGCTCGCATACCGATCCACACGTTATCGTCTATAGTAATCGGCGCGGACTTAACGTATCCATCGTACAATATTTCGTGATTGTCGGAATCCCTTATTATAACGTCTTCCGAGATTTTAACGTTATTGCCGATCGTGATCTTGTTATAACAATATATCTTCGTATTGCAGTTGATAAAACCCGAACCCAATTCGAGTTCCGCGCCATCTTCCACCGACACATAGCAACCGCTGTATGCTCTGTAATACCCTTTTAAATTGAATTTGGCGTTATTACCGAAATTAAAAGTTGACGGCTGATTTTGCTTGCCGTTCCAGCACAAATTCAAACATAACGTATTACCGTTTAGGTGTATCTGTGCCGTCTTTGCCTGCACTATTTTCGTTTTAGGCGATATCAGCACCACGCCGCCCCATCTTTTACTCAATTTAAGAGATTTCATTTTTTCATAACCTTTCGTGGTAAACACTATGGAAAAATTTGCTTTACTTTGTTTTACCCTTCTTAAAAAGCACTTCTCGTCGTGAACGTATATTGTCCAAAACAGCGCTTTTCCTATTTTGCCGCTTATGACCAATCTTGGAATTTTTAGTTCGTATCCGTCAAAATTACGTTCTTTCCGTTCTGTATCGCCGACATTGCAAATATTTGTGTAGATCCGTTTTACGACATCGTTATTGTATAGTTTTTTTAAGATCTTACGTTTATTTCTCTCGTGCTTTATTACGTCGTTTATATAACGTTCTATATAATTGTAATATTTAAAATCGAGATCGAAAGTTTTTGCGTATTTATCGGTGTCCGCTTTCATCCTATCGTAGCATTTAAGTATATCGTCTATAAAAGACGGCTTATAAGAAGAAAACAGCCCGCTTTCCGTCATTTCGTAATTATATAACGGTTTATCGGTAAATACTACGCTGTTTGCAGCTTTAAGATAGTCCATTATAAAAAGCATATCTTCGCCGAAAGACATTTTATCGTCAAACACGATTTCATTGTCTTTAATAATTTGCTTTTTATATAATTTATTCCACAAACAGAAATAGCCCGTCGTGTCGCATAAAGCGATTTTGTTATATATCGTATTTCTAAAAGTTTCGCCAGATAAAACTTGCCCGTCGTCGAATCCGTGCGAACATATAACCGTTTTAGTGTTATCTGATAAATTATAATTGCAAACCGCTAAATCCCCGTTCGCTTTTTGTTGACAAAATAAAAGCGTTTCAAGATAATCATTTTCCACGAAATCGTCGCTGTCGATAAACGCGATAAATTCTCCCGCAGCCTTTTGCAGCCCGCAGTTTCTTGCCGAAGACACACCGCCGTTTTCTTTATGAATAACCGTTATACGGCTGTCTTTTTTTGCATAATCATCGCAAATCGCGGGACAATTATCGTGGCTGCCGTCATCGACCAAAATCAACTCGAAATCGGTAAAAGACTGCGCCAAAATGCTGTCGATACATCTATTCAGTTTATCTTCCGCCTTATAAACGGGTACGACCACACTGATTTCAGACATTTTTATTAAATAGCTTTTCTATTTTTCCGACGATTTTCCCTTCGTCGAAAAAGTCTAAACGTTCGCACGCTTTCATTTTATAATACTGCATTTTCTCGGGATTGTCAAGGAGCGCCTTTATGCCTTGACAAAGCCCTTCTTCGCTGTTAGGCACGATAACCCCGTATTCACCTTTATCCAAAATTTCGTTAGGTCCGGCGCAATCGGTACTTAAAACGGGCGTGCCTAAAATAAGCGCTTCCGCAACGGTAAGATTGTAGCCTTCGTATCTCGACGAACAAACGTATAAATCCGCTTGCTTCATATACGGATAAGGATTACTTTTATAACCTAATATTTGTACGTTTTTAAGTTTATTTTGGTCTATAACTGCTTTCAAATGGTTTTCTTCCGAACCAAAACCTATAATCCACAAATCGAAATCGTAACCGCTGTCATTAAGCCGTTTCACTACATTTAAAAGTCTGTCGTACCCTTTTACTGCTTCAAGATGCCCCACGGCAAGAACAGTAAACTTATCTTTTATCTCGATGCAAGATTGTTGACTTAAAGATACTATATTTTTTACTGGCAATAAATTATAAATCGTCGTTAAATTGCCCGTATCGCCTATTACCGCCTTAAAACCGTCTTGTGCCTCGTTAGAAACGCAAACCACTTTATCGAATTTAGCGTATGCATTTTTTACGCCTTGCATATTTTTAAAGTTGTTTTTATATCCTACCGCCTTTCTGAAATCGCTATGCACCCAAGCAAGTTTTACGGAATTTTTGTTCGTCGAACCGCTTATGATTTTTATAGACAAACCGCGGAAAAACCCTATCTCTACGTCGTATTTTTCGTTGCCGACGTAGTAACGATAAAGTTTTTTTGCTAGAGCGCGCGTTTCCCACATACCGTCGTCATAAAACTTATGACGAATATATGGAATACGGCGCATTATAGGATGCGGTTTATAAGGCTTATACACGTAATGCACTTTATCCGAAAGTTCGGCTTTTAAGTCGTTTTCGGGATTTAAGGTCATAACGGTAACGTCGTACTCTCTCTCCGCCAAAGCGTTAGCGATATTAACTTGTACCCGTTCTAATCCGCCGAGTTTTAACCACGGAAGAATAAATAAGATTTTTTTCATTAAACAACTATCCCTTATACTTTTACGCAGTTTTCCTTAATTTAGGGAAAATTTTTACGAACAGTTTATAACTCATATATAAATGTGCGGCCAACTTACAATAATACTCCCCCGCCGCGACGGTGATAAAACCTTTTGTCATGTTTTTCATTGCCTCCAATTATAGTTTAAAATAAAACTTCAAATAATCTGCGGAAAATTATATTATATTTAATCAGTTTATAATTGTTAAGTATCTTGTTTTCCATGTTGAGCAATTTTCTCATAACGGCTATCTTTTTCACAGGCTTCTTTCTAAACATTATCGTATCGCTAAATTTCCCGTCATTACTTTTTATAGTTATAAGCCCTTCCGTTATAAGATTGGTTTCAACGTATATCTTATCGTTTTTAATATAACAATTTAAGCGTTTATTGTCAGTATAAACTGTATAATTTTGATTGTTTAGGGCAGGAGAATTATAAGTATAAAGTTTCATCATATAAACATTGTTATCTGTCAAAACATCATATACGAAATCACCGCTTTCACTGCATAATTTTATAAACCCGCCATCTCCTGTTTGTGATGCATCAAAAATTTCAATTTCGCTTAAACCTGCGTTATCACCCATAGTATCCAAACAATAAATATATAGTTTTTCTATGTCCTTTTGATTAATTGAAACTTGCGTTCCATAACTTTTTATTTCACCGGAATAAACTTCGTATCCGTTATCTAACACAATTTTTACATTTAAAATTTTGCTGTCTGGATTTAAATTGCCATATAATTTTATAGTTGAAATGTCGGTTTTTTCTGCAAACGTTATTGTAATTTTCTTGTCTGCATCGTTTTTATCCGGAACCCAAACTCCGTCGTAAGGCATTAAAAGTTTGCCTTTCAAATCGTCGTTGTCCATTAACATAAAATCGTTTAAAAATTTTGCGTCGCCTGAACTTACAGTAATATTTGCATGTCTCAAAACGGAATCCGTCCTGCGTGCCCAAAACACTTTATCGCCATTGATTATATTCGGCGCTTTAAAAAGTGCATCCTGAGACTTATATTGTTTCAACGCATAAAACGTTTTACACCCCAACAAGCTTCTCGATAATCCGCTTATGGGCAACCTTATTCTATCTCCCCAAGCATATTGTAAAGAAATAGCCGTTTTATTATTCTTTATATCTAAAGTCGATAAGGGATTTAATGCGTAAAAATCATTTGGCGCAGTCCAAGCAGTAGGATAGCAAAACCCTTTGAAACAATTCGGATTATAGTCTGATTCCTGCTTTAATATCTCTCCCATTACTTTGTCAAAAGCCAACGATGTTAACGCATGGTCGCCAACGCAATCGTAATCGGAACAAAAAATAACGTCGGGCTTTATTGATAAAACAACATCTTTTAAATCGTTAAAAAAGTTTTCGGTAGTATATTCGGCACCGTCATTGAACGCGTGCACTCTTTTTGTACCATAAGTTTTACTTCTTCCGCAGTGCGATTTAAGCGTCCCCTTACCTCGGCCGTTATATATATTAGGGAAATCTTTATCCCAGCCCCCGCCGTATCCTAAAAATATTATATCTTCCTTTTTTAAACCTAATCTTCTGTTGACTTTTACGGCTTCTTTTATTCTTTGAGCACCTTTATTTAGATAATCCCCGTTCGTGATAAACACGGTGATTAATCGATTTTTATTTTCGATAAGATCTTCGTATAGTCCTCCCATTAAATTTAATTCATCATCTTCATGGGGAACGATTATCATTACGGTTTTGTTTTTAAAAAAACAAAACTTATTTTTATCTTTACACTTATAAGACGCTTCATGCTTATACACCAACGCGCTCAGCACAAGTATTAAAAATGCGGCAAAAATTAAAATCTGCAACAAGATAAATACCTGATATAAATGTAAAAAATAATTTATACAAAATATTATCCCGAATAAAATTACGTATAAAAATAAGCAAATTTTTAAAGATAAAATTTTGTTTCTGCAAATAGTTATGACGTCAAAAAAAACAACTATTTCTAATGATATAAAAAAGCTTAAAAATAAATACAAAAAAATCATACTATCATTTGCGTTTTAATTTTTCTTTCCAATATGACGGCGTAAAGTGCCATCCGAACCACTTAAAAAATCTTTTTAACTGTCTCGAAGAGAAAGACCATTTTATGGTTATGCAAAATACGTGTAAAGCACTTAATATTTTCGGGATTTTAAAATATTTATCCCGTAATTTAGTATTAAGTTTGCAATATTTTAACGTCCAAGTATTATAAGTAGCATAATGCACTATA
The DNA here is from genome assembly GCA_017612915.1 of Clostridia bacterium. Lineage (GTDB taxonomy): Bacteria > Bacillota > Clostridia > Christensenellales > Borkfalkiaceae > UBA1259. The sequence goes on from JAGAEX010000014.1 coordinate 4,992, forward strand.
TACGGATGAACGATCTCACCCCACCAATAAAACGAACAATCCTGTGCTTTTAAGTCCCATTTTATAGTTTCCATCATATTGCCGCGATAATAGCGCATCAGATGCTGTGTGCTGTTATACGGTTTCATACCGTTTATAAGCATCGCCAGCCCCATAAGCGGCTCATCTGCCATACTTCTTATATCGTTACCAAAATAGGCACTGATATGTAGCAAATCATATTTATCGTAGTTCGGAATCAAATCGTTATAAATACAGTCAATAACTTTATCCGCCACCGCCGACTTCTTATAATAATAAATCCCGCCACCGAAACGTATATACTGTTTTAGATTAAAATACTTTATTGCACCGTCACCAAAATGATTCGGCCTTACCTCATCTGTAATATCTCTTAATTCACCGTAGCAACTGACTTCAGAACCATTCTTTTCAAACTCGTCAAAAAGAAAAGAAATATCTTTTACGATATTCATATCCGCATCTAAAAAAATCGTTTCGTAAACGGAGTGTTTTTATATACGTCTATCTTGTCCAAAAAATTATAATGCGGATTATCTACGACGATCACGCCGTCAAAATACTTTTTAAGTTTCTTTTCGCCCTTTTTATCGGTTATTGCGTAAAAAGGCATATCACAGTTAGCGAAAAGCCTATAACTCATCGCCAAATTCTGCGCCAAATAACAATACCATTTCCCCGTCGCTACGGTTACAAATCCCCTTGTCGCCATTATCAATACTCTATTTAATCCCTTTTATAAAGATCTCTCGTATATACTTTATTCTCGACGTCTTTTAAGCAATCGTCAAATCTGTTCGCTATTATAACGTTGCTTTGCGTCTTGAACTTGTCCAAATCGTTTACGACAATACTTCCGAAAAAACTGTCCCCGTCTTTAAGCGACGGTTCGTAAACGATAACTTCAACGCCTTTCGCTTTGATCCGCTTCATTATGCCTTGAATAGAACTCTGTCTAAAATTATCCGAGCCCGCTTTCATCGTCAAACGATAAACGCCGACCACAACTTTCTTTTCGCGCGATTTATCGTACTCGCTGGCTTCGCTGTAATCGTAATACCCCGCTTTTTCAAGCACTCTGTCGGCAATAAAATCTTTGCGCGTCCTGTTGCTCTCCACTATCGCCTGAATAAGATTTTCCGGAACGTTATCGTAGTTTGCCAAAAGTTGCTTGGTGTCCTTCGGTAAACAGTATCCGCCGTAACCGAAAGACGGGTTATTGTAATGCGTACCTATTCTCGGATCGAGGCAAACGCCTTCTATAATGTCCTGCGTTTTAAGCCCCTTTATCTCCGCATAAGTATCGAGTTCGTTAAAATAGGACACTCGAAGCGCCAAATATGTATTGGCGAAAAGTTTTACCGCTTCCGCTTCGGTAAAGCCCATTATAAGCGTCGGAATATCTTCTTTTATTGCGCCTTGTTTTAAGAGATTTGCAAATACGTTCGCTTTTTCTACCAGTCGCGCGTCGCTTAAATCAGTACCGACGACTATTCTCGACGGATAAAGGTTATCGTATAATGCTTTACTTTCACGCAAAAATTCCGGACTGAAAATAATGTTTTTACTGCCCGTTTTTTCCCTTATATGTTCAGTAAATCCGACCGGAATAGTCGATTTTATGACCATGATCGCATCGGGATTAAACCCCATCACTTCGCCAACGACAGTCTCTACTGCTGAAGTATCGAAAAAGTTTTTCTTACTGTCATAATTCGTCGGCGCTGCGATAATAACGAAATCGGCGTCCGCATACGCTTTGCGTCCGTCAAGCGTCGCAACAAGATCAAGATCCTTTTCGGCAAGATACTTTTCTATATACTCATCTTGGATAGGTGATTTTTTTGCGTTTATCAGATTGACTTTTTCGGGAATTATATCTACCGCTTTGACTTCGTTATGCTGTGCTAAAAGCACCGCCATAGAAAGCCCTACGTATCCTGTTCCCGCAACCGCTATCTTCATTTTACTCTCCTTAAACACCTATAAATTGTTATTAAAAACTTATTATTTCTCAATTTCTCTCTAAATTTTTCTTTTCTGCGCGCTTTAAATATCCCTTTAATATCTTTATTCTTTATCAAGTTATATTCGGTCATACAATCTTGTCTGACGTCTGCATAGGCAAAAAACTCCGTTACTTCTTTTTTGTTAAGTATATTTTCCACGAATTCTTTTTGCTCCTTTCTGGTCAGTTTCCATAAAGGGTTGTCGAACATATTTACAGAACCGTAAACCCCTAAAAGAAAACTTGAATCGTAATGAGTTTTTATATCTCCTTTGTACATCCCCCAACTTTCAAACATTTCTTTTATGTGATAATAATAATAAATATTGATGTCTATATAGTCTTTGGGAAACTTTTTATTTACTTTGTCGCTATCGTTATTCAAATAGTTATAATAAGCCTTTTCGGTGGACCTTACCGATTTTGCGCAGCGATAAACGTCTAAATTGAACACAGCGTCCTGACAGCGCCTTAAATCGGTAAATCTAACTCTGTTCTCTTCAATGAGTTGTCTTTTGTAAAGTTTATTCCACGGTGCATCGAATATAGTCGTCGTGGGAAAAAGCGTCATAATATTTTTGCGACACTCTTTCTGCGTTTTAAAATCCACGGCGGAACAATTTACGGTGTTTATATGTTTTAAATTTTGCGAATAATTGTTAAAGCCCGAAAATACTATATCGTAATCGCCGCTTTTAGCGAGCGCATACAATTCTTCGTACATATTCGGCTCGAACCAGTCGTCAACGTCGGGAAAAGTAACGTATTCGCCTGTGGCTACGATTAACCCAGCGTTTCTCGCAGACCCCGCGCCGCCGTTTTTCTTATCTATAACGGTTATGCGATTATCGTTTTCCGCATACTTACGGCAAAGCGCAAGGCTATTGTCCGAAGAGCCGTCGTTCACGAGAATTATCTCGTAATCGGTAAAAGTTTGATCGTAGATAGACTTAATACACCTATCTAAATATTTTTCCGCGTTATAAACGGGAACGATAATGCTGAGTTTAAGATTTTGCATATCTTTTTACCAAAATTTTTGACGTAAATTTTATCCCCAAACATTTGAACATTAAGCCCATTATCCGCCATTTTTTATTTAACAACATTTTATAATTTTTAAAAAAATTTTTATATTCTTTAATATAATTAAAGTTCTCTCTTCTAAGGTTTTTATCTTTAAGTTTTTGTGTATTAATTATGGCACTCATCATGTATTCCCAATAATATCCCGCTGCATAGTTAAGCGTTAACTCGTCGGAAATTTTATCTTTCATAAATTCCATACCCGTTGCCGCAATTTTCATTTTAGAACGGGCTTTACGCGCCATAGATGCTTCGTCTGTTTTATAAGAAAAAGAGCCTTCTATCCTTCTTCTTACACCATATATCAAACGGTTATAAAACCAAACTTTTTCGGTACTTGCTATAACTCTCGGAAGCCACTCGTCTTCTTCATGCATCAGTCCTTTTACAAAATATAGATTGTTTTTACGCAAAAATTCTGTTCTGAATAACTTGTTCACAGGGCAAGTTAAAGTCAATTCATACTCGTTTTTTAACACATCAAGTAAAACATTGCCGACGAAAAGACCTTCCGACTTATAATCCGGTTGTTCTACTTCTTTTACAGTTAAATCTTCCGAAAATCTTACACGCTTTGAAAAAATTATATCGGGCAAACCGTTTAACTCTGTCATCAGACAATTATACACATCATTGCCGAACAAAAAATCATCGCTGTCTATAAAGTGGATATATTCGCCCGTAGCGTTATTGATACCGACATTGCGCGCAACCGAAACGCCTTCGTTCTGTTTGTGTATAACCTTTATTCTAGCATCGCGCTTTGCATACTCGTCGCAGATTTTACCGCTGTTATCGGTCGAACCGTCGTCTATCAAAATAATCTCCAAATTTTTATAATTTTGATTAACAACGGAATCAATGCAATATCCGAGATACTTTTCCGTATTAAAAACGGGAATAATAACACTTATCTTCATTTTAATACTAAAAAATTATTTAACCGCATAGGACACGAAAAACTTTTCAACGTAATCCACCATAGAAACGCCTGAAAAATCATAATTTATCGACTCTGACGGTAAATCTATCCTGCTAATGTCCAAATCTTTTACATTATCAAATAAAATATAATTATTCTTATTGTAAAATTCTTCTTTAACTATCATAGCCGCATTTGTAATTAGTTTCTTACCGGCAATCATTGCTTGAGCCACCCTTGCAGTGTAAATAAATCCTTTATCGGATGGCGAACCTATCTCTAATACGGCTTTAGTTTTTTTAAGATAACCAAGCGATTTATTATAAGGAATATATGCAAAATTCAAAGATGAATCAAGATATTTGATTATATTTCCATTTATAATAACACCTGACGGATTTGAAGCCGTTTCTGTTATTTTTTTAAAAATCATTTCTTTATCGCTCTCAGTACACCCGTCAAGATAAAAAACGCATTTTCTCCCTTTATCGGAAATAAATGAAAACAACTCACATGCCAAATCCATTCTTAAAGTGCTATTTTTATCGACACCGAGATTATTTCCTGAGAAAAAAACATCTGATAATTCGCATATATCCGACGGTTCAACTATTCCGTTTTCATTTATCGGTCCATAAAATGTAGTTCCGTATTTCTCAGACGAATATCTGTCAAAGGATAAAACCAAATCAAATGTCTTTTGTACTTGAGAAAATAAAGCGGGATAACAATAATCAACGGCAGCATAATAATAAAATGCAAATTTGCTGTTTATAAAAGTTTTCTTTAAAACGTCTATAAATGTCCAAAAGTTATCTTCACCAAATAAACCGAAAGTATTTATAAAAATAAATACCACAGGTTCATTTTTATAATCAAAAAAATCACAATTATCCAAAGATTTTTTAACAAACCTTTTTCTAACAAAGAAAGGTAATTTATTGAGAATTTTACTTGATGAAAATATTTTTTTAAAAAGTTTCGTTCTTTTCTTTAAATCAATGCTACAATAATTTATATTCTGCGATTGTTTTATATCCATAAGCATTTTCTCAATAATGCACTCTTTAGGACCAAAAAACACTCTCTTCATTTTTACAGCAACCTCGTAAAATATTCATTTAACATTATAATAACTGCTTATAACGAAAATTTTATCGCCATAAACCCTTCGGCACATTTTGTGTGAATCCCATAACCCCATAATCTATTCCGTTCAATATTCGATTCAAACAAATTGCCTTGTCTGTTATGTTCAGCATCATAGCACGATAAAGCCTTTTCTTTTAAATGAACATAATCAGAAATATCAAAAAATACGTTTGGATAAAAAGCCTCGCTCGTAATATACGGATTTGATTGATACATAAGTAAATTATTACAATGACGCGCGGCAGTCATACATATTCTATGAGCAGATAAGTGGTCAGTATTATAATCGCTTTTGAAATGGAAAAAGCATGTATCAATATCGTATTCATTTATTATCTTTTCCAATTCCTGCATCATAGTCCTACTATATGTAAGTTCACCATACGGCGCAGTATGAAAAGGTATTTCAACAGCGCCATAACATAGACATGCGTTTCGGCTATTTTCTTGTGCTCTTTCAGCCTTAATGTCAAGACTCATAATGCTTGATTTTACTTGGGTGTTCGTCAATGTAATTTTATATACCTTTTTGTTCTCAGCAACAAATCTGGCAGCAGTCCCCCCTACACCAAGTTCCGCGTCATCATAGTGCGCTCCTATTATTAATATGTTTTTCATTTTCTCCCTCCTTCCCTAACGGCAAAGTTATTACCACTTAACCAATGGAATAAAATATTTTAATATATACTTTGACAATGAATTATAAATTTTGCAAACAGTATTTATTTAAAATCTCTATTATTGTTTTCGCAGACTTGTCCCAAGTGTATTGTTTTATATGGTTAAAAGCATTTTCACCGACAGATTCCCTAAGTTTATCGTCGAACATTAATCGCTCGATTCTATTTTGCAAATCCGAAACATTGCCTTTTTCGGCTATCATACCGCTTATGCCGTTCTCCATAATTTCTTCTGTACCCTGACCGCTGAAAATTACTACGGGCAGATGACTCGCCATTGCTTCAAAACAAACGTTAGCGCACGCTTCGTAAACGGACGGTAAAACCAGAATATCAGAACGTTGCATATGCATTGCGACTTCATCGTGCGATAATACGCCCGTAAATTCAACGTCTGTTATCCCGTTATTTACAACAAAATTCTTTAACACTTTCTCATAAAAACCTGCGCCGACAACTTCAAGTTTAACTTTTATATCGGGATATTTTTTATGAATATTATTAACCGCCTCAAATAAAAATTTATGACCTTTTATAGGTATCAAATTTGCGACACAAATTATTTTAAATACCCCGTCGTTTCTGACTATCTTTTCGTTAAAACTTTGAATATCAACGCCGTTATATACTACCGCCGTAGGACATTGCGGATATTCTTTTTTTATTACGTCGATAACTTTCTTGCTAACGCCTATACTTAGGTCGGAACTTAAAACCACCTTTCTTTTTACTTTTTCCTGATTGAGAAAAAGTCCTTTGGTTTTCGTTTCGTTATATTCGTTAAAAATATTAAACCCTCTATAATGCACGACAAGCGGTTTTTTGCAACGCCTAGATAAAAACCTACCGAAATACAATATATTAGCAGAACTATGTACTACATAGACTATATCATATTCCTGCAAACTAACAAATTTCTTTAACTCCCGCAAAAGATTTATCGCAATAAACGGATAAAAAATCGTTCTCGTACGGTCTTTATATTTTAAATTAACAATCTCTACGCCGTCGTATACGGCTTTCAAAGATGCCCCATTAACCGTTATGTTTACGACAGTTATATCAACGCCGTTTTTTATCAACGCCTTAACTTGATTGTGTATAAAAACACAGTATTGAGGATTACGTTCTGACGGATACATACCCGTTATGTAAAGCAACTTCATAACCGCTATCCTTGTAAATTGTTTTTATACCACTCTATCGCTGCCTTAATTCCCCTATCGAAACTCCACTCCGGATTATAGCCGAGTTTCTCTCTCGCTTTGCTTATATCTGCATTACTGTGCCTTATATCCCCCGCTCTGTCAGGGCCGAATATCGGATCGACTTTTACGCCGAGCGCATCGCAAAGAGTGTTATATATATCAATCAGATATTCTCTTCCGCCGAAAGCGACATTATACGCTTCCCCTGCGGCGCTACTGTCCGCCTTGCACGCTTTAAGATTCGCTTCGATAACATTTTCTATATAAGTAAAATCACGGCTTTGTTTTCCGTCCCCGTTTATAACGCATTTTTCGCCTTTGAGCAACTGCTTTATAAACTTAGGGATTACCGCAGCATATGCTCCGTTAGTGTCTTGCCTTCTGCCGAATACGTTAAAATATCTCAGTCCGTAAGTATCTAATCCGTAGTGTTTTTTATACTGTTTACCCCACTCTTCATCACATCTTTTACTTACCGCGTAAGGCGACAAAAGATTGCCTTCCCGCCCCTCTTTTTTCGGCAGATTAGGTTCGTCTCCATAAACGCTGCTGCTACTCGCATATACGAACTTCTTTACGCCTTTGGTTCTTGCCGCTTCCATCATATTAAGCGTGCCCATTATATTATTCGCACAGTAAAATAACGGCATTTCTATTGAACGTGGCACACTACCCCAAGCCGCTTGATTCAAAACGTAATCCACACCCTCACAGGCGTCCATGCAAACATTTAAATCTTTTATATCGCCTTTAATAAACGTAAAATTCGGATTGTTCTTAAACAAATCCACATTTGCCTGCTTACCCGTAGACAAATCGTCTAATCCCCTTACTTTATATCCCATTGAAAGCAAAGTTTCGACAAGATTACTGCCGATAAAACCCGCCGCGCCCGTAATAAGAAACACACTGTTTTTGTCAAAAACCAACTCTTTATAACTCATAAATCACCCGTTGCTTAAAATAACTGTTTTCTATTAATCTTTGCTGCAAGGGCCGTTCTTAAACGGCGTGTCCTTGCCTTCCTTTATGCTTTCTATAAGTTTAATAAATCTCTCTGCCGCGACGTCCGCGTTCCATGTCTCGGTCAAAGTTTGATACGCGCTTACGCCTAAATTTTCGCGCACTTCTTTATTGTCGAGTAAAAATTTGACCTTTTGATATAAGTCTTTTAAATTTCCGTCTTTATAAATCAAACCGTCTTCGCCGTCTTTTATTAAGTACGGCACAGAACCTATTGCACGGCTTGCTACTACTGCGCATCCGCTGTTCATTGACTCGTTAAGCACCGCACCCCAGCCTTCGTTTTTATCCGACGTGAATAAAAATATTTCAGACTGTTCCATATTCTCCCGCACTTTTTCGGGCGACATTGTGCCGAGTATTTTAACGCAGGTTTCTAAACCGTTTTTCGCTATGTCTTGTCTGATTTTTTGTTCTAATTCGCCGCTGCCTATTATATCGAGCGAAAAATCGTATCCTTCGTCTTTAAGCCTTTTTGCCACGTAAAGCGGTGCTTCGGGGTGCTTCCAATCCAAAAATCTGCCTGCCCACAGAATCGACGCGCGGCGTTTCGACGAAATCAACTTCCCGACGTCTTCATATTTTTTTACGGGCGGAAAATACCCCCATTTAAACGCTTTATTGTTATAGCAACCGATGAACCTGCAATCGGGCGCGGTATATGCGCTTGCGCAAAGCATATACAGGTTTTTCTTTCTGTTTTTGATGTCGTGTTTATAACGATAAATAAACACACGCGGATCTAAAATACGCCATCTGCCTTCTTTAAAATATCGCTCGCTGTATCTGAACGTCAGTTTGTTTTGTCTAAGCCTTTCTGTAATAAACTCGTCGGGCGCGTCGCCCATAATAACGACGTCGCTGTTTTCCCCGAGTTCCATAGCCGTTTTATAACTTTCTTCGCTTTCGTAAGAATTAACGCAATAATCCACGCTTTTACTCAAATCCGAATACCCCATCGCCAATCTTTCTTCAGGGATACGCTCCGTTGCGACGAATTTAAAATTATTACCTAATAATTTCACCATTGCTTCGCAAAAAGGAGTCTGATGATGCAAAAGAAAATTAGAAAAAAAAGTTATCGTCAGATTACTTTTCATTATCATTTTCTCCGCTACTCCCCGCTATTTCTCGATAAATAGCAAATAGCGTTTTAGCATTTATCCCGGCGTCAAATATCGTTTTCACGCTTTGCCGTGCATTTACGGACAAATTTTCGGCAAGACTGTCATCGGAAAAAATTTCGTCTATGTAATTTGCAAGCGTTTGCGTTTCGTCGAAAGAATATATCAATCCGTTTTCGCCGTGTTTGATAAAAGTTCTTACTCCCCCGACGTCAGAAGCCACGCAAGGTACGCCTAAAAGTAGCGCCTCCCCCAAAGAGTTGGACGAATTTTCCAACGAAGATGGTAAAACGAAAACGTGAGATTTAAGCAATCTTTCTTTTATTTCCTCGCCGTTAAGACTGCCTAAAAACGTTACGTGCTCTTTGAGATTATATTTATAAATAAGTTTTTTTAAATAAACGTCATAATAAGTCCTGTGTTTTGTATTTTTTATGACGTTTAAAGACGTTAAATCTTTCCCCGTCGTATATAAATGCGCGTCGGGGTATTTTTTCACCAATTCACGGAACGCTTTTAATACCATATGAAACGCTTTCAATGGATAACCGCATTGCGTTACGAATACGGAATACGGTTCGATATTGTTCTTTTCCCATTGCCCCGAATAAAAAACATCCCTTAAAGTTTCATTACACTTATGATAGTGAATTTTATCGTTTATATCCAACACGCATACTTTATCCCAATCAGTTCTTCCGCTCACGTGTTTTGCTGTTTTTAATACAGCGATTTCAAGTTTGCCTCTCTTGGCGAATTTTTTCCGTTGTCTGTAAATATTACCTCGTTTTATAAAATCGCGCAAAGTAAATCTGTGTACAACGCTAAACGGCAACCCCGCATAATAGCATTCTGAACACTTGGAAATAAGACCTTGAATATTTATTAAAACACGATCGAGTTTTCCGTTCTCTTCCGCCCACTTTACCGCCGCCAGCGCATGAGGAAATTCCGTACCGAAAATATGTATTATTTCCGGATCTTCATTTTCGAGAATATCGGCTATCTCTTGTTTCGTCTTTTTATTTTCTTTGTAATTACTCTTTTCAGCAAATGATATAAATTTTAAGTTATTGACCTGTCCCTGAAGGCGTTTCCCACTAAACGGAAAGCAAATGATTATTTCAGGCTCGTTGCAAAAAGAATTCAACCCGTGCAACATACCTGTTAACCAGCCGCCGTCATTATCACTTTTTAAGCCGCAAACTCTTGCAATATCAGGCAGTAAAGAATTTACTATCCAAAGAACTTTCATCTTTTACACCCTTTTGATTTATATAAGTTAAAATGATCGGTAAGAATAACGTTAAAACGTATAACCATAACCCTGTATTTAAAACCGACAAAATTATCGCTTGCATAAACGCCCAGAATACGTACCCGTACCCCGCTTTATTTTTGTGCGTTTTATAAAAAGTTTTATAAATGGCACTGTAAATAAATATAAAAGCGATCAACCCGAATAACCCGTAGTTCGCAAGCATATCGAGAATATACGAGTGCCCGCCCGTCGGAACTTTGTTAAAGATACCGCCGAATATCGGATGAGAAATGAACGACGTTATCGACGTCAAATAAAGTTCCAACCTGTTGTCTTCGCTCTTTTCAAGTCCTTCCCTGCCGCCTGCAAGGTCGTGCAATCTGTCGGAAATCGTTTTATTATCTATCACGTCCGCCAAAGAATCTATAAGATACGAAAGCAGCGAAAAAAGTAAAAGCGAAAAGAGTAAAACAACGATAAAAATAACCACGACGTTCCTGACGGTCAATTCCTTCTTAAAGAATATAAACACCGTTGACGCGATAAACAAAAGCAACGATATAGTATAGCCTGAGTTTATTATTAAAATAAAGTCTATGACGGCGTACGCTATCAATACTGCAAAATGTATCTTTTTGCTTTTATACCCGTAAATTATCGCAGGATAAATTAGACCTACGGTATAAACGAATTCGTATCCGCCTATATTCATAAAACCGTATCTGACGGCTTCTTCTTCGTTGCTTTCCGCAACGGTCGCAAGATACCGTGCCGCGTCCGGATTTGTATTTAAGCCAATTATGGTGGTTATTGCCGTGATCGCCAGAAAAATCAAAATAACCACGACAAAAACACGTATTACCTTATAATCAAAAAATCTGATCACGTACGCGCCTATAGCGACCGCCAACACGTCGAGCAAAAGCGAATATACCCACAACATCATCTCCGGTCTGGTTGAAAAATAGATAATGACGTTTAACATTACTAACGGAATAATGATCGGGAATATTCCCAGCAAAAATTCTTGCTTACCGATGATAAGTATTGCAAAAAAAGTAAGTATAACAACGCCGAGATACGCGTAAGTCGTTAAATACGCGCTGAAAATTCTCGGTATTATAGGCATTATAGAGTACGCCAGAATTACGATTATCAATAACGCAAGCGACGTAACTTTGTCCGTCTTAATCATTTATTGCAACAATTTCATCCTTTAAAAATTCCGTTATCTTTTTTGCCTGAACGGCGTTCGATTTGTCGTTTAACGCAAACTCCCGCGCGCGTTTACCCAAATCATATCTTTTTCCTTTATCGAGCGTAAAAAAGTCTTTTAGCGCTTTCGCTATACCGTCCGCCGTCTCGTCTTTTATCGTAAAAATATAAGGATAATACTCTTCAGGTATCCCCGGCAGTTCGGTCGTCATCATAGGCGTTCCTGATACCATATATTCCATATTTTTAGACGGAAAGGAATACTTCGTGTATTCGGGCGCGGTCGGGCGCGGGTTTACGAGAAGCGCCGCTCTCTGTTCTTCGTGCACTATTTCGTCGTTCGCACGAACTCCCATATATTTTACCGCGACGTTTTCTTTGCAAACGTCTTCAAGTTCCGCCTTATAATCGCCGTCGCCGTAAATATGAAGTTCTGCGCCGCTTATATCCGCTTTAATAAACCCTTTAACAAGGTTTTGTATGCCGTAAAGTTTAAAAATGCTCCCTGCATAGATTATTACTTTTTTACCGTCTATGTTTTCGTACCGCTCTTTATCTGCGATCTCTTTAAGCGAACAGTCCGCGTGTCCTTCTAAAACTATATACGGCTTATTAAGCGGGTTTACCTTATCGTTCATCTGCTCCGTAAGAAAAACGAAACCGTCCGCACCCGCAATTATTTTGTCGTTTATCTTTTTAAGAAATCTGCCACGCTGAAACTCCGGTATATCCGTCACGATATAAATAAGCGGGATCTTTCTTTTCTTCGCCGCCTTATAAGCCCCGTAAGCGTTTGCGATATTAAGCGCGTCGCACAATATAAACGTATCTTTTTCGCCTTTTTTGCTGTTTTTAAGAAAATATTTATACGTTCCGCGAAAAATCCCGAACTGCCTGAATATCGGTAGATTTATTGTTTTGATATAATGATATTTTACGCCTTTTTCTTCTTCGTCCTTTTCGCGGATAAAGAGTTTCTTTGTAATGCTGCGGTTTATCGGAAGCCCCGACGCGCAAAACAGTTCCGCACCGTTTTCTTTTAGTCCGTCTATTAAAAGCGAGTGATATTTCTGATCTGCAAGAAGCGCGGTAACGCTTTTGTCCGCAAAAATCTCATTATATTTTTTATTGGTACAATTCGTGTACCCGTACAATATTTTCATTGCAACTCTTTATACGATACGAGTTTAAGCCCCGTCAGGTATTTTTTTATATCCGCAAGTTCTTCGCCAAAAGCGTAGCCGTCGTCGTCCCAACCTTGTCTGTCGATAAGACGCCCGTTTTTATCAAAATCAGGGTGAACCATTATCTCGCACACACCCTTTTGCGCCGCGTCGGGATACAGCGCAAGGTCTTCCATCGACCCCATTTTATCGGTCGTTATAAAACCTTGCTGTTTAAGGGTTTTGTTGAAAATGTTTTTCACTATCCTTTTGTAAAACTTAATCTTCCCTATGTTGCGGTGCAACCGTATTTTGTTTACGTTAAATCTGAACAATACTTCTTTTATCGTGTCTTCAAAATACACGTCGGTATGTATATGGTGATGAGAGTCTGCGTGAAAAATCTCAAACCCTATACCCTTTAATCTTTCGATCTGCGCGGTAACTTCTTCTTTTAATTCCGCGAGTTGCGACTTCTCCGGCTTTTTAAGTCTGTTAATACGCCCGTGGAACTTTCCGTTTTCGCAAAAGAACGCGTCGGATTTTATATTTTCGGTAAGCGGCGTGCCTTCGGTAAGATTTATATGAATACCGACTTTATCTAAAAAACCGTTTTCTTGCGCGAGCGTAAACGCCTGCTCTATGAATTCGCCGTTTGCCATCGCGGTCGTTGACGATATTAAATTTTCGCTAAACGCTTGAACGATTGCTTTCGTACAACTTTCGTTTAAGCCGAAATCGTCCGCATTTATTATGATTTTATTTACAGTCTCCACCATAATAATCCTGACTGTTTTAATTCTCCGACGCTATAAAGCCCCTTAACATCTATAAGAACTTTCCCGCTTGGGGAATTATTGTATAAATGCTTGAGATCGCTTATTTTTATAGCCTTGAATTCGTTATGAGCAACGGCGACGATGATACAGTCCGCGTCTTTGATTTCTTCAATTCTGACAAGTTTTATGCCGTATTCGCGCATCGCGTCGCTTTCGCTTGCCCACGGATCGACAACTGCGGGCACTATACCGTATTCGTTTAATCTTTTAACGATATCGTAAACTTTGCTGTTTCTGGTATCCGGGCAATTCTCTTTGAAAGTCAACCCCAACACTACGACTTTTGAATTCTTAGGCGCTTGTCCCGCTTCTATCATCTTTTTGATTGCCGCATCTGCTACGAAATTACCCATATTATCGTTTACGATACGACCATTTAAAATTATCTGACTGTGATAACCGAGTTTTTCCGCCTGATAAGTAAAATAATAGGGATCTACGCCTATACAATGCCCGCCGACAAGCCCCGGACGAAATCCCAACGCGTTCCACTTGGTATTCATACCGTCAACCACTTCGTTGGTGTCGATACCCATTTTATCAAAAACCATAGCAAGTTCGTTCATAAAGGCTATGTTTATATCGCGCTGACTGTTTTCTACCACTTTTACCGCTTCCGCCGTGCGTATGTTGGATACGGGATAAGTGCCGACTTCGATGACAGTATCGTAAACGCTCTTTATCTCTGCAAGCGAATCCGCGTCCATACCCGAAACTATTTTGCGTATATTTTCAAGGCGATGCTGTTTATCTCCCGGATTTATTCTTTCGGGCGAATACCCTACCTTAAAATCTACACCGCATTTTAACCCGGATTCTTTCTCCAATATCGGAACGCATACGTCTTCGGTACATCCCGGGTAAACGGTCGATTCGTACACCACGATAGAACCCTTTTGCAAATTTCTGCCGAGAATTTCGCTCGCGCCGATAACCGGAGTAAGGTCGGGAGTATGATCGGTATTGACAGGCGTAGGTACGGCAACTATATGGAATTTCGCTTCTTTAAGACGCGCTTCGTCTGCGGTAAACTGCACGGTCGTATTTTTTATAACATCGTCGCCTACTTCTTTAGTAGGATCAACACCCGATTTATAAAGGTCTATTTTTGCCTTGTTAAGATCGAATCCTATAACGTTGATGCCTTTTTTCGCAAACGCGACCGCTATCGGCATACCTACGTATCCGAGCCCGATAAGAGATAATTTTTCCTTTTTGTTAATAAGTTCTTGATAAATTGACATTTATTTTTTTCCTTCAATCGTTTTATCTATCGTTTTTATTTGCGAGTCGATCATGTTTTCTATATAAAACGGCTTAATGACTTCAAGGCTTTTTACAGCCATTTGCGATCTTAAATCGTCGTCAGACAATAACTCTTTTATTCTGTTCATAAACTCCGCGTCGTCGCCGAGTTTAACGACGTAACCGTTTTTGCCGCTTTCGACAAGTTCTCGCCCCGCAACACAGGTATCGCTCACAACTATCGGAAGCCCGCACGCCATTGCTTCGTTAATCACAAGCCCCCACACGTCATAACTCGTCGGGTGAACGAATATGTCCGCAGCCTTATAATATCCAAGCAGTTCGTCGAACGGGTGAAAACCTTCTAAAATCACGTTAGAAATATTGTTTTCATTAATGATCCGTTCGTAATTTGCTTTTTCAGGTCCGCCGCCTATTAAAAGAAGCAACGTGTTTTCAGGCATTTCTTTCCAAAGCCTGATAAGGATATCGTACCGTTTAAGCGGGATATATCTACCTACGGCTATACATATTTTAGCATCGGTCGGCAAACCGAGTCGCTTACGGATTTTAATTTTTTCGTCCGCAGAAACTGGCTTTCCCAAAATATCCTTTTTACGTAAAGCGGTGAAATTATGAAAATTAATATTTTCTTCCTTTGCACCGTATTTTAAGAAGTAATCTCTTGCGTGCGTTCCGCTTGCGAAATAAGCCGCAGCACCTTTAACGAGAAATCTTTTTATTGCGTTCCGTATAAAATTACCGTGTTTAAAAAGCATTGCCCCGTCGCAATTAAGTATATACGGCACTTTTTTAGCGCGACACTTTGCGATAAGTTTTATGGCGGATAACGAACTGAAATCGAATATCACTGCCAAGTCATATTGATTTAAGTTTTTTCTGCACAACTTAAATACGTTTTTGCCGTTTACGGTATCAAGCAGATTATATTTACCTTTTATAAACCACTCGTTATTTCTGTCGTCGCCGCCGCCTTGCTCGAAAAACACATCCGTTTGATAGTCTGAATTTAATTTTGCAAGTATTTCGGCGCGATAAGGCGCGGGATAAATGGCGTAAAACAATACCCTTTTCATATCTTAAATTCGTCTAAAAATTTTTGCGGCGAATCAAACAATTCAGAATATTCTTTTATTTTGTTATCTTCCAAATCCCACCATTTTGATTCAAGTAATTTTGCTATGGTAGCATCATCAAAACGCTTTTTGATAAATCTTGCAGGATTTCCCGCCCAAATTTCGTAAGGCGGAACATCGTGTGTAACGATTGCGCCTGCTCCGATTATCGCCCCGTCGCCAACAGTTATTCCCGCTTTTATCAAAACGTTAGATCCGATCCAAATGTCGTTGCCTATTTCAGTTTTTTGATAAGCGTCAAATTTATGCTCCGCAAAATTTTTTCTTAAAAGATTTTTACCGGATAAAAACACGGGACTCGTAGAAACGTGATCAATAGGATGCGCCGGCATACCTATATTACAATTATCAGATATCGACACATATTTACCGATCGAAGTGTTTTGTATCAAACAGTTCCTTCCAACGTATGAATATTTATCTATTTTACCATTATAAAATCTCGTGCGTTGTTTTATTGCCGCTTTTTTTGACACGGCACTATTGAATACGGTCGCCGAAAATGCAAGTTTCTTGGAAAACATCGCCCTGATTTTGTTTTTTAACGCGTCAAAATATATTCTTAAACTCATCCTATTCTTCTAACCCTTTTTCAAGTTTATCAAAAAACTTGTCTTTCGCAAAATGTTCGTCGTAATACTTTCGCGCGTTTTCAGCCATAACGCCTTTTTCTTTGCTTTCAACGAATTCTCCAACATTTTGCGCTAACCTTTCGGCATCGTCGCTATCACCGCAAAAACCGCACCCCGCGTCCGAAATGACACGCTCCGTTTCGCCGCCGATAGCACCGATAATCGGCTTTGCCGCCGCCAAATACGACTGAACTTTGCCCGGAAGCGTATAAGAAATAATTCCATCGTTTTTCATCGTTATAAGCATTGCGTCGGCTTTCGCGTAAAATTCCGGCATTTCTTCGAGCGGCTTTTTGCCGTAGAAAATAACGTTAGGTAGCCCGTCAGCCAACGCTTTTACTTTCGCAAGTTCCGAACCGTCGCCGACGATATGAAAACGCAGATTTTTTATATCCTTTAAAATCGCGGCGGC
>JAGAEX010000015.1 GCA_017612915.1 Clostridia bacterium
CGCAGACCATTTCGGGCTGGAAAAGGTAAAGGAAAGAATAACCGAGTATATCGCCGTTCTGCACCTGACGAAGCAGTTAAAAGGACCTATCCTGTGTTTCGTAGGTCCGCCCGGGGTGGGTAAAACTTCCGTAGCAACGTCGATTGCCCGCGCGCTTAACCGCAAATTCGTGCGGATGAGTTTGGGCGGCGTTAAGGACGAGGCGGAAATCCGCGGGCATAGAAAAACCTACGTCGGCGCAATGCCGGGGCGCATTATCTACGGGCTTAAAACGGCGGGCGTTAATAACCCCGTGTTCCTTTTAGACGAAATAGATAAACTTTCGTCCGATATCCACGGCGATCCCGCAAGCGCGCTTTTGGAAGTTTTAGATCCCGAACAGAATTCCACTTTCCGCGACAGGTTTTTGGAAGTGCCGTTCGACCTTTCAAAGGTAATGTTTATAACTACGGCAAACACGGTGGATACTATTCCGTATCCGCTACTTGACCGTATGGAGATAATCGAACTTACCGGCTACACGCAGGAAGAAAAACAGGAGATAGCAAAACGGTATCTTATTCCAAAACAGATAAAAAACAACGGGCTTACAGATAAAAAAGTGGAGTTTACGGACGGCGCGGTGAAAGAAATCGTCGAAGGCTACACTATGGAAGCGGGCGTCCGTAATTTGGAACGGGAACTTGGTAGCGTTATAAGAAAAGTGGCGGCGCTTGTCGCCGAACACCCGCGCTTAAAGAAACAGATAATAACCGAAGAAACGGTTAAAAACTATCTGGGTGCGAGAAAGTTCATTAAAGGCGAAACGCTTGACCGCAACGAAGTGGGCGCGTGCACGGGGCTTGCGTGGACTAGCGTCGGCGGCGTGATTTTGACGATAGAAGTAAGTCTTTTGCCTGGCAAGGGCGAAATCCTTTTGACGGGCAAACTCGGCGACGTTATGAAGGAAAGTGCCCGCGCCGCGATAAGTTATATTCACGCTAACGCCGAAAAGTTCGGTATAGCGGAAGAAAAGTTTACGCAAAAAGATATTCATATCCACGTACCGGAAGGCGCAACGCCCAAAGACGGACCTTCCGCGGGTATAACTATGGCGACGGCAATTTTATCGGCGTTTACCGATAAGGCGGTTAAAAAAGAAGTCGCTATGACGGGCGAAATAACTCTGCGCGGCAAGGTGCTGCCTATCGGCGGGCTTAAAGAAAAATCGCTTGCGGCTTATCGCGCTGGGATTAAAACGGTAATTATCCCCAAAGGCAATTTAAAGGATTTGGAAGATTTACCGAAAATCGTTAAAAAAGAGATAAAATTTATCGCGGCGGATACGGTTGATACAGTATTTGAAAACGCTATAGATTTCGGCGGCAAAAGCGGTAAAAAGGGTAAATAATGGAAAATTTTACGGCTAAATTTATAACTTCCGTGGCTACGGGCGGGGCGTTTTATTCGGATAATAGACCGATTATCGCCGTAAGCGGCAGATCCAACGTCGGTAAAAGTTCTTTAATAAATATGCTTGCGGGAAATAATAAACTTGCTAAAACTTCGGCTGACCCGGGAAGAACGCGGCTTGTCAATTATTTCGATTTCGGCTCGTTCGTTTTGGCGGACTTGCCGGGGTACGGTTTTGCAAAGGTTTCTAAAGAAGAAAAGGCAAAGTGGGCAAGGCTTTTAGAAGAGTTTTTCGCTACGCAGAATATAACGCTGCTACTTTCTTTAGTGGATATTCGGCACGAACCGACTGCAGACGATAAGCAAATGATAGATTACCTGTATCATTACGCTATTCCGTTCGTGGCTGTGGCAACCAAAGCCGACAAACTGCCGAAGACCAAAATCAAGCCGCAACTAATGAGTATTGCGGCAAGTTTAAAACTCGGAATAGATAATATAATCTGTTCTTCCGCGGAAAAGGGCGTAGGCAAAAAAGAAATTTTGACTGCGATAGAAACGGCGATAAAAAAGTAAATTAAAAGCGTTTGGATTTCAAACGCTTTTAATCTTCTAAATCTAAAATATAATCAGTTGATACATTGTAATATTTTGCGAGTTTAATTAACATATCGATTGACAATTGCCGTTTACCCGTTTCATATTGAGAATATGTGTTTTGCTTTATATTAAGGAATTTAGCGATTTCCGCTTGTGATATTTTATTTTCGTCTCTTAATTGTTTTAATTTCATAAAAAAATTATATAAAATCTCGTATTGAGATATTGACAGTTATCTCAAATTGTGATATAATTTAATCATAAAAATAAAAGGAGAAAAAAATATGGGTATTTTTAAAGGACTTAAAGACAGATTAAAGGCGGTAGATAATTTGACGGAATCGATAAATAAGGGTGAAGTTGAATTAGATAGAAAAAATCTTGAAATTAAAAAGGTAGATAAAGACAAAGACAAAAAAGATAGTAAAAAATAAAACACAATAAAAGGCTTATCGAAACCGATAAGCCTTTTAATTTTTAAAAAATTTTGAGATTGCCACGAACGCACAGCGTTCTCGCAATGACAGTCGCACCGTCATTGCGAACAACTACCGCTTGACGGGCAAATGAAGCAATCTCTTTTAAATTATTCCTGTTTTTCGCCGTAGAATTTTATGCGGGCGTGGGGCAGGGCGTTTTCCGCGTTCCCCAAGGGCTTATACGCGTTCCTATAATCGTGGCTGTCGCAAAAGTCCTTTATTTCCGTTTGCACGCGGGTAAAATTCTTTTCCTGCATTAAAGATAGTACCGAAAGATAGTCTTTCGTCATAAATCCCGCAAATGAAGAGTATTCCAACAGTTTAGCGTAATGGTTTAAGCAAAAGCCCTTTGACGATAACAGTATTTTATAAAAATTCCGTTCGTGGGCGAACATCTGCGCTATCGTTTTATAGTATTTCGTCATACTCTCTTCTATAAAATCGCAGATAACGCAATCGGACGTTGCGACTTGTATCTCTTTTGCGCGCTTTTTTGCCGCGCCCGCGCTTTTTACTTTGCCAAGCAGCGGCGCAATCTTTTCCGCCCGAGTGCCGATTTGCAGCGCTACCGAAAGTTTATTCGGCCTTTTAAACAGCATATCGAAGTGTTTAGCGCAAAAGCCTTTTTTTCCGACTTTCACGCGCGTATTGTCTTCCATAACCGCGTCGTTTAAAAACTCGTGCAAAAACTGTTCCTGAACGATTTTTTGGATGGCGCATAAGGGGCATTCGCAATCTTCTTTGAATTTTTCGTAGATTAAACCCGTATCTATATGGTAATTCATAAGAGTAGTATAACAAAAAAAGTTTTATTTTACAAGCGTTATAAAATAACTTGCGTTTTACGCCTTACGGTGATACAATAAAACCGTTATAGAATAAGGAGATTACGATAATGCTTTGTGAAAAGATTGATTTGTATAAACATTTCGGTATAACAAGAAAGGGCGGCGAAGACGGCTATCTTAACGTCTATATCCCAGAAGCGCCGGACTACCCAACGAGAGTGCGCCCCGCTATGCTGGTTATCGCCGGCGGCGGATACGGGTTCGTCTCCCCGCGCGAAAAAGAGTGTATCGCACTTGCATACGTTTCGCAGGGGTTTGCGGCGTTCACGCTGGAATACTCGATTGCGCCCGTTAAATTCCCCGCTCAACTTATAGAAGGCGCTATGGCGCTTGCGTATATCAGGGAAAACGCCCAAAAGTACGGTGTTAAGCCCGACAAAATAGCGGCGATAGGCTTTTCCGCAGGCGGGCATCTTACGGGTATGCTGGGAACGCTTTTTGACCGTGCGGAAGTAAAAGCCGCGCTTAAAGACAAGGCGGCACTCGTTCGTCCTGATGCGGTTATTCTCTCCTATCCCGTTA
>JAGAEX010000016.1 GCA_017612915.1 Clostridia bacterium
GTAACCTTTCGCACGCTTACTGGGCGTCATCCATTTTCTCTCGTTGTTGTTATATTTAGGCATATCCTAAACTCCTTATATTTTTATTTACCCGTATAGCCGATAGCGCAGCCTTTTTTAATGCCCGTGTTGCCGTTAGCAAAGCGAAAATTGAAATATTAAATTGTAATTTTTGCAATCTTTCACAAGGACTTATATAAAACACTACGTTTCCTGCGACTTGTCTTTCGGAAGGTGGCCACCTTTATCTGAATTCAGTCCGCAAGATAAATAGTCGATTTATGTTGCCTTGCTCTTGATTACGAGTTAAGTATAAAACACTTTTTTGCCCAAGTGTGAGAGCCTCTCCGTGTACTTTATGACACCTATAGAGCCCCAAATAGTGAACATAGGGTAAACTCAAAGTGTAATACTCCCTGTTTTAATCAACGTAGATACGAGTAAACATAGCAGATTTAATTCGTTTGCCGTTGATAGGGTGTCTGTCCGCAAACCACGCTTCGTACATACAATCCCGCTTACGATCTCTTGCATAATAAATGTCATCACTTATTAACAAGGTCGCTGCCGACTCGCCTTCGCGAAGACTGACTTTCTGCTTGACGATATAGTTTTTAGTTCTATAAACGTTAGATGCGTTTTGACAGAAATACGGTTCTTTAATAATCATGCGTCCTTTACCTCCTTGTTGATTTCCGCTAATATGAAGTCATACATTTTCTTACATAACTTTTTTATGTATTCAACGCAAAACCCCCAATCGTCCGCAACCACTACTTGCGAGTTGTTGTTTACGATAAAAGCCAAATATAAATCAAATAATCTCGGCGGAGCATTCTTTATAATGTTTGTATAAAATTCCGCCTTTTTAATTACCGAAGATTCCGCAATTGTTTTTGAAGCAATATCAAAGTCTTTTTGACGAGAATAGTAGTATCTAATATCTTTCAAATCGTTTCTAATTTCTTCTATCGTTTTCATTACTTTGCCCTCGGATTTTTACTAAAAGATTTTAAGATTGACGTAAGAACGGCGGCGTCTTTATCGGAACAGGTTGCTATCACTTTTTTTAGAGTGTCTTGCTGTTCGGTATTTAAATAATGTTTATGTAAGTCATACCAATCTTCCATATACACGCCACCGCCCGTACCTTTTTTCGTAGAAACAGGGTAAGAGAGTGAAAGTATAATCAAATCGTTTTTGATGGTGTTTCTGGACACGCCGAATTTATACGATAAATTATCTATCGTATCAAAACGCTGAACGTTAAGATATTCGATTATATCTTTACGACGTTCCAAAGCACTTTGCACTCTCAAAAACCTCCTTTTTTTCTTCGATGGCTACACTTTATCAACCTAATAGCCAACCTAATTGGCCATTAGAAAAAATAATTTAAAAATTTTTAATTTTTTTTACGAAAATAAAAAAAGCCCGATAAACAGACTTCGTTTCCGAAATCTGATTACCGAGCCTCTCGCTTTCGCGGTTAAACTTGATAATTTCTACGAATATACTGATCTTGGATTTACAAAAACCCGATGCTTTTTCAATCGACAGACCAAAACCGTTGGTATTCGGTATTTAATTATGCTTTTAACTAAACATTATATAATAGATGCCGTTATTTATTGCTTTCAAAGGGAATTGCCTCAATTACAATAAGCCTACGACTTTTCCGTTTTAGTTTATATTTAGTAAAACAAACACGGCAAGATACATTTACCGTACCGTCCTTATTACAAATGCCGGAAAGTTTTTTGCCACAGTTCGGGCAAAAGAATTCCGAAATAGTCCAATGCACCAATTCAATGTCAACCTCCCGTAATAATGCAAAAAGATAAGATAAAAACGCAAACAAATGTTCGTATTTTGTCTTTTAATTATACTATTTTGAAAAGTGCAGAGTCAATAATATTTAAAAAATAAAGTTAATTATTTTTTCTAAAAAAACGTCATATAGCCATTGACAAATAAAAATATTGTAGAAAAAAAACGAAAATATTTTTGTCTTTCTTTTTTTGGGGAATTGCGTATCAGAAAACTTGCCGTCCGTCAAGTAAAGGGCAAATCCTAAATCATAAATATTTTAATCAAAAGAATATATCGCAGGGAAAATCAATTAGGTTCTCACGATATATTCTTTTTCATTTTCTTGACGTCCGTCGGCGTTTCCTGATTTTCGTTTGTTGTCGAAAGACAAAAATAAAAAACAATGGAGAAAAATATGCTTTTGTTTACTTTTATTCCACCATAAGTACACCTTTTAGGAACATAAACGGGACTATTTGTGCCCGCAGAGGCTCTCACACTTATTTGTTTTTTTATGTAAGAATATATGCGTAAAAGGCAGTTGCAACGCTTAATTATCAAAAAGGAGGTCTATTTATGAACGATAATCAAGAAATGTTTGCGAACTATCCCGACGTTTTGACTTTGGAAAACCTTATGGAAATGCTCCAGATCGGTAAAGTCTTTGCATATAAACTCGTAAAAGACAAAAAAGTTAAAGCAATTAAGATTGGACGCGAATATAAAATCACGAAAGAAAGCGTCATAAAATTATTCAACGAAGGAGTTAATTAAAATGACAGGCAGTTTATCAACAAGAAACGGTCTTTGGTATTGCGTTTTATACTATAAAACCATAGACGGACAGCATAAGCAAAAGTGGATTTCAACAGGCTTAAAAGAACGTGGAAACAAAAAGGAAGCGCAGTTTATTCTTCAACAAAAATTAGAAGAATATTCACACCTTGAAAACGAAGAACGGCTCATAGATAAGCCTATAACGAAAAATAACGAAGGGAAAACTTATTGGCTCGATTGGCTGCAAAACTATATAACCGATATAAAAGACTCGTTATCGCCACACGTATATCATATTTATAGTGGCACGTATATGAGAATTTTTAGGTTATTTTGGGGCAATGCAAATCCGTACCTTGAAGACTTGCAAACGGAAGATATAATAAAGTTTTACGACTACTTAAAAAACGAGCGTAAAGTCAAAAATTTAACCGTAAAACACTATTCAAACGTAATTCGACCGGCAATTAAAAGGGCTTATAAAGAAAAACGGTTAAAAGAAAATATTTACGATTTTGTACCGACAATTAAACGCGAAAAGAGTAAGGTGTCTTTCTATGACCAGACGGAATTAGAGCAGTTATTTAAGGCGATAAAGGGCGAGAAAATAGAATTACCCGTAAAAATGCTGGCATCATACGGATTCCGTAGATCTGAACTTATAGGGTTACGGTGGGAAGCAATAGACTTTATAAACAAAACCATCACTATAAACCATAAAGTTCTCGTTTCCGAAAAAGAGGTTTTCCTATCTGACACGCTTAAAACGGCTTCCAGCGCAAGAACGTTGCCGTTAATGCCGGACATAGAAAAGGACCTTTTGACATGGAAAAAACAAATACATAAAAATCAAGAATATTGGGGCAAATCATATAATAATGCCTATTTGAATTATGTATTCGTTCACGAAACAGGCGATTTAATGTATCCTGATTACTTATCCCACGCCTTTCAAAAAGTCCTTAAAAAGAACAATTTGAGGCATATACGGCTACACGATTTAAGGCACTCTTGCGCATCGTTATTGCTTGCAAAAGGTATTCCGATGAAAGAGATACAAGATTGGTTAGGGCATTCGGATTACAACGTTACGGCTAACACGTACAGCCATCTTGATTTCTCGGCAAAAATACAATCTGCCGAAAAAATATCTGCGGCATTAGGCTCAAAAACGAAGAACCCCACCGAAGAGAAATTAAAGGAACTTGAAACTAAAATGAAAGAAATGGGTATAAGTTCTATCGACGACCTATTATCGCTATTAAAAAAGTAAGTCCACAAAAACGCTACAAGGCTCGGAACTAATAATTCCGGGCCTTTTTTGCTGCCATTAAATAACTTGTAGAAATGACTTAAAAATGATATAATAAAATAAATTTGATTGCAAAAAGGAAAGGTATATGAAAAAAGTATTGATATTATCGGGCAGCCCACGTAAAAACGGCAATTCGGATATGCTTTGCGACGAATTTATGAAGGGCGCGTTGGAGAGCGGAAACCAAGTAGAAAAAATCCGTGTTTCCGAAAAGAAGATAGATTTTTGCAGCGGTTGTTATTACTGTCAAAAATCGGGCGGAATTTGCGCTAAAAAAGATGATATGGCGGAAGTCTTGCAAAAAATAATAGACGCCGACGTAATTGTTTTAGCAAGTCCCGTGTATTTTTATTCTATTGACGCACAGTTAAAAGCGTTAATAGACAGAACGGTCGCAAGGTGGACGGAAGTTAAGAATAAAGAATTTTACTACATAGCAACTTCCGCCGATGAAGAAAGAGAGTCGCAAGAACGCACGATAGAATGTTTCCGTGGTTATGCCGATTGTGTAGAAGGAGCAGTCGAAAAGGGAATAATTTACGGCACGGGAGTTTACCAAAAAGGCGAGATAAAGAATTCGCCCGCACTTAAAGAAGCCTATAAAATGGGGCTATCCGTTTAATACAAGTAATTACTAAATATAGGAAAGGCTTGGAACAAAAAATTTCGGGCCTTTTCTTTTTGCTAAAATTCTGCATTTTTTAAGTCCGAAAGGGAAGGTCAAAAAGAACGCTTAAATCAAAAATAATCAACGATTTTTATAAAGAATTAAATGGTTTAACTTAACACTCGTGCATTTTTTTTGCATTTTTCTTGCAGAAATTATGCATTCTTTTTAAAAACGCCGATTTTGACGTTTTCAAATTTTTCAAAAAATTAGGTCGTTTGGTCTTTTTTGTGCATTCTATCTTGACTTTCGCAAAATAATTATTTTAAGGACAAATACCGACAATGCATAATGAAAATTACTTTTTATCTTAACAGTAAACCTTTGGGCTCATATAAAAAATCGCCAGCAATTTACTGACGATTTTGGCGCGCCATAAGGGACTCGAACCCCTAACCTTCGGTTCCGTAGACCGACGCTCTATCCAATTGAGCTAATGGCGCAGATGGTATTTAGTTGTATTTTTTTTGCATTTTGCCCAATGTCCGTTGACCTGAATTCCCAGAGGCTTTACGCTCTATTGCCTTTGGTTCCGTAGACCAACGCTCTATCCAATTGAGCTAATGGCGCATATATTATAATGCGTTATATATTACCGTATAACTCGCAAGCCTTATTATTGTATAACATTAAATCGTGTTTGTCAATTATTACAATCAGGTTTTTGCGCTTTTTTAAATGTAATTCAGCGGTCGCGCTTTGTTTTTGCGCGACCGCTGAAAATCACTCGTTTCTATTCGGCTGAAAAATCGTCTTTGCCGACGCCGCAAAGGGGGCAGGCAAAGTCATCGGGAAGATCGGCAAACTTCGTGCCGGCAGGTATTCCGTTTTCCGCATCGCCTAAATCTTCATCGTAAACGTATCCGCAAACGCTACAAACGTATTTCATAGAAAATTCTCCTTTTTCTTTTTATTTTACAACAAAACTCTTTTTTTTGCAACTGTTTTCCAAAGTTTCGGGGTTGTGCTTATCAGTCGAACAGGATAATCGTTATGGAAAACGGCAGATGTGTGGAAAGCGGCACTTTCAGCGAACTCATCGCAAAGAAAGGTAAGTTCTTTGAACTGAAAACGCTTAACGATTTAAACGTTAAAGCGGCGGAAACCGCGCTCGACTAAAAGTTGAACGATAAATTTTAAAAATATTGCGTCCCCGCGCCGAGTTGTCGGTGCGGGGACGCAAAAGTTTAGTTTGATTATTTATCTGTACATACGAAGGGTGTTCGGCACCACCTTTACGCCGAACGGGATGTTTTCGTACAGTTGCCCGTCCACGTTGACGGTGTAATCACCTTTCGGCGTTATCGTTATATCCGTCGTGTTAAAATGTACCGCTTGGGGAAGCGTCAATATCTTGCCCTTTTTAAGTTTCATAAACGCACCGATAAGTTTTATCCTTTTCATCTCTTTCATCGCAACGAAGTCGAGCGCGTTGTCGAACGCTTTTGCAGGCGGGCATATTTCAATACCGCCGCCGTAGCGATGCCCGTTGGCGATACAGGCGATTATCGAGCGATAATGCTCGCATTTTCCGTCAGAAGTTTTTATGTCGAAGTCCGAATACTCGAAATTCATCAGGCTTTTTATCAAACAAAGCGTGTACGTAAGTTTGGTTTTCTTTTTTGCTTTTTCGTATCTGTGAAGAACGTCCACGTCGAGCCCCATGCCGATAATATTCATACCGCGCACGGTCGGCATCTGCATAAAATCGGTGAACTGCGGCTTGCCTTTAAGTATGATATCGAGCGCTTTTTCCGGATCTTCGGGGATGCCGATTGCGCTTGCGAAATCGTTGCCCGTGCCGCAGGGGATAAGTCCCAAAGCCACTTTATCGAAATCGGAAAAACCGTTTAAGACTTCGTGTAAAGATCCGTCGCCGCCCACGACCACGATATCCGTCGCACCGTTTTTAATGAGTTGTCGGGTAAGTTCCGTAGCGTGTTTCGGATATTCGGTGTAGTGCAAAGAGTAGGAAACCGAGGCGGTTTTAAGCGTTTGTTCTATCACGGCTATCGCGTTTTTGATTTTTTTGCCTTTTTTGCCGCCTGCAAGCGGATTTATTATAAAATCTAACATAACGAAATAATTTTACAACAAAACCGTAAAAAAAACAAGTTTTTTTGCCATTTTATGCTACAATAAAAATAAATGCAGATAATATTACCGAAACACCTGAAAATTTTATCAGATCATTGCGTTTCCCCCATATTTATCGTGGGCGGATACGTTCGTAATTATCTTATTGACGGCAGTCTTTCCGAAGATATAGATCTCGCCGCTGCTTTAAGTGCGGAAGAGTTGATCTCGGCGGCAAAATATTGCGGGTTTACCGTGGTTGCCGAATATAAACGTACGGGTACGGTGGTGATTTCGGACGGCGAAAGAAAGTACGAGTACACCCGTTTTCGTACCGATTTTTATGGCGCCGGCGGCGGACATAAGCCCGTTCGTTCGGAATTTACCGACGATATTACGCTTGACGCAAAAAGGCGGGATTTTAAGTGCAACGCTGTCTATTATGATATTAAAAGCGAAAAGATAGTTGATCCGCTCTGCGGCGTAAACGATATAAACGACAAGATCATCGACACGGTGCAAAGCCCCGAAAAGGTTTTTTGCAGCGACGGACTACGGCTTATTCGGCTTGCTCGGTTTGCCGCCGAACTCGGTTTTTCCGTTCGCGGCGAAGTTTTATCAAAAGCCAAAGAATATGCCGAGAATATCCGCGATATCGCGCCGGAAAGGATATTTGAAGAACTCAAAAAAATATTGGTTGCGGATACAAAATATCCCTTTTCCGATAAAAAGGGGCATTATACGGGCGTTAAGATCCTTGAAAAAATCGGTGTTTTCGATATACTGTTTCCCGAACTTGCTTTGGGGCGCGGACTACGGCAACGGGCTGATTTTCATAATTACGACGTGCTCGAACATTCGTTGAGAACGCTGTTATACGCCGATAAAAGCGTAAGGCTTGCCGCACTTTTGCACGACGTGGGAAAACCTTACTGCAAATTGAATTCGGGTTCTTATAAAGGGCACGCCGAAGCGGGCGAAATAATCGTCAAACGAGTGTTGGACAGATTAAAAGCCGATAAAAACTCGATAAAGCAGGCGGCGTTTCTGACGCGTTGGCATATGTTCGATCTGAAAAATACCGAAACGGAAAGTTCTTTACGACTTTTTATCGTAAAAAACCGCAAATATTTTTCCGACCTTTTAAAAGTAAAACAAGCCGATTTTTCGGCGTGTAAAGACGATTTGTCGGTCAGTCCGACGGTGTTGAAGTGGCAAAGCGTTTACGATAAAATGTTGAAAGACGGCACTCCTTTTTCAGTTGCGGAACTTCGCATTTCCGCCGAAGAACTTATAAAACTCGGGTATAAAAAGTCCGGAATAGGGGAAGAACTAAAACGGCTTTTGGAGTCGGCGGTAACGGAACCGCAAATAAACGATAACGCAGTTTTAAAAAAAATGGCGAAAGACGATTTAAAAAGAAGTCGGACTTGACAAAAGCATAGAGTAATGATATCATATAAGCGTATTTATCGGATCTCGGTCCGATAGATGAATAAGAAATTATTAAAGGAAAGTATTTATGTCGCAGAACAATGAAAATAACGTAAACAAGACGGAAGTTTCAGACGTCAAACAAAGGCGTATAGAAAGAAGGAACAGGCGAAACGCGAGGATAGCGCGCGGCAGATTTTTCAAAAATCTGTTTATTTGGCTTTTGGGCGTTATCTTCCTGCCTATCGCAATGGTTGCGGCTATGTTCGTCGTGCCGATCGGCGCGATCACGGGCAAAAACGAAGTGGTCAGCGAAGAATTGAGCAAAAAAAGCGTATTTGAAGTGGTAAAATTCGCCGCGGGAAATTACGAAGAACTCGGCTTCTCTGATTTTCCGATAATCGCGAAATCGCTTGACGATCTCGCCGATCAGAAGATAATAGACGATAAGAAATTCAAAGACGTCGTAGTTATAGACACCGAAAAACTTAACACGATCAAATTCGGCGACTCCGACCTTATGGAAAAGATACAGTCGTGCGTGGAAATAGTAGCGAATCTCGACACTTTCGGCGGTGCCGACTTGTTGGGAGAATTCGGCACGCTTTCTGTGTTTAAGGAAGATATGCAGGCGGGTACTGTGTCGGAGATACTTGCTAAAGGCGAGAACGCGGAAACGAGATTACAGTATTTCTATAAGACCGCGGACGGACAATTTAACCGCGCTTTCGATAAAGACGGCAATCCCGTTGACGGGTTAAAAGGCAGCGATATGCTTTATTATCCTGCTCTTTCCAAGATCAAACTTTCGGATTTAGCGGAAATATTCGGCGCGGCGTTCGGCAGAACGACAGTCAGATCGTTGCTTAAAATATTCGGTATAGAGAGTACGGAAGAGCATCCCAACGCCATAGTGGATATTTTGGGTACGGACGAAGAAGGTAACGACAGGACTATTTCCGGACTTCGCGATTTTGATTTTTATGCGATAAAACTTTCTTCGGTTATTAAGGTCGAAGATGCCGAAGATCTTTACAATATTCTCGAAGAAATCTTAAATAAAGACAGAAACGAGATAACGATAGGGGATCTTCGTTCAGGCAATTTCAATTTTAACGATATACCGCTCGAAACTGTCCTTAAACGTAAAACCGCAGGCGAAGAAGGATACGAACAGAATAAACAACTTTGGGAAGTTATAGATCAGACGATAACTTTCGAGGGCGAAAAGGTTACGGTCGGCGATCTCGCAAAGGGATTCGATATCGAAAGTTTGCGACTCGACGTTATTCTTAAAGAAGAAGGCAACGAATCGCTTTGGGAAATAATAAGAGCCGCGGTAAGTAAGGACTACGAAGGTGCGGAGCCGGTTACCGTCGGCGACCTTATCAACAGATTCGATCTGAACGAAGTTCCGCTCAAAGTCGTGATAAAAGAGAAAGCCGAAGGCGAAGAAGGTTACGCGCAGAACAAGCAACTCTGGGATATTCTTAAACAAGCAATACCCCACGAAGGCGCGTATATTACCATCGGAGACATGTTAAAGGGATTCGACGTGGAAGGTATTCAGCTGAATACCGTTTTGGACGAAGAAGAGAACGCCGATCTTTGGAATATATTGAGATCGGCGGTCGGCAAAGACGGAGAAGGTGCGGAGCCGGTTACCATCGGCGACCTTAAACGCCGTTTCGATTTGAGCAAGATACCGCTTAAAGCGGTCCTGAAAGAAAAACAGGAAGGCGAAGAAGGTTATGAACTCAACAAGAGATTTTGGGATATCATAAAATCAGCGGTTATTCTTCCCGAAGGACAGAGGGATATAACGCTCGGCGATCTTTACAGCAGA
This sequence comes from Clostridia bacterium, assembly GCA_017612915.1. Classification (GTDB taxonomy): domain Bacteria; phylum Bacillota; class Clostridia; order Christensenellales; family Borkfalkiaceae; genus UBA1259. The sequence continues at coordinate 9,928 of JAGAEX010000016.1, forward strand.
TTCGATATGGACGAAGTTCCTTTGAATATCGTACTTGACGGCATAGACGTCGCGGACAACAGCGTTTTGCTTATGCTTAAAGAAAAGAACATTAAAGTCGGTATGATAGGCGGCGCTCTCAACGATCTGTCCCTTTACGAAGTGTACGGCAGCAAAGCGTTCACCACTACGCCTATAGAAGGGGCGAGAAGATTCCGTAAAGGTACGTACGACGGAAGAGTTTGTTTCGATCAGGATACTACCGGAGAATATTATCTTGACAATAACGCAGGTATCTGGCTTATCCTTTGCTACGACACGGCGACTTATAACGAAGACGGTACGGTGGCGCAAAGATTCTCCGACTCGAACGGTAATCCCGTTAAATAC
>JAGAEX010000017.1 GCA_017612915.1 Clostridia bacterium
CGATAATAAGGATCGGCTCGGCGGGTTCGTACGTTCCCGAACTCGCGTTGGGAGACGTCGTTTTAGTAGAACGCGCTTGGAGCGAGTCCACCTACGGCATTACCCAGAACGGCAGTAAAGAACAGGAAAAGTTCCCGAGCGGCAACCTTAACGCGACGATCAAAGCGGCTGCCGATAGACTCGGCGAAAAATTAACGGCCGCGCCTGTACATTGCAGCGACGTGTTTTATCAGGACGGACCGAAAGATTATTTCAAAACGGTAAATAAAGAACACGGGTGCGCCTGCGTTGAAATGGAGAGTTTCGGTTTATTCCACAACGCCGCGGCGCTGGTAAGAGAAGCGGCTTGCCTTTTGACCATCTCCGATTCTTTCGTTTCGGAAAAAAGGATGAGTGCGGCAGAACGGCAGAGTTCGTTCCAAAAGATGATCCGCGTTGCTTTGGAAGCCGCCGCGTCTTACGCGGGAAGTCAGCATAATGGTTGATTATTTACTTGAAACAAAACTGAGGACGGAAAACGAAGACCTTCACCGCAGAACAAAAGACAGCGCGTTCGTGCTGCAAAAAATGCTCGAATCGTTCAGACCCCGCTTCCCCAACTTCACAGATCATACGATGCTGCACAGTTTGGACGTGTTGGAATACGCTAATTTATTGATCGGCAAAGAACAGATAGCAAGGCTCAGCGCGGCGGAGTGCTACGTTCTCATTATGTCGTGTTATCTGCACGATATCGGAATGGGCATCAATCAAAAAAATTACGAAACCTTATCCGAAAAGATAGATTTCGGAAATTATTTTTTAACTCACGACCGCGAAAACGCGATGAGAGTTATCAGAGACTTTCACAACGAGTACAGCGGGCTAATGATTCGTAAATACGCCGATCTGTTCGATATCCCCTGCGAAGAGATGATCTTTGCCATAGTGCAAGTGTCGCGCGGGCACAGAAAGACCGATCTTCTTGACAAGACGGAGTATTACGATCTGACGACTCCGTACGGGATCATCCGCACGGCGTATCTTGCCGCGATCATACGTTTAGCAGACGAGATCGACGTGGGCGCGGATAGAAATTCCGAACTATTATTCGATTCATCGAAGGTGACCGACCAAAGGGATATAGACGCCTTCGGAACGCACGAGTCGATAAGGACGGTGGAAATAGAGAAAGACGCTATCGTTCTTTATACGAAACCCAAAGCACCGAGATTTCGCGAACTGATCAAAGATTTAGCGGATAAGATCAAGGAAACCCTTGATTATTGCAGAGAAGCGGCGTCTTTAAGGTCGGATTTTCACATCACGCAGATCGGCGTAAAAATTATTGAAATGGAATAATTGTCCGTAAAAGGGCGTTATAGAGAAACGAAACGGGTTATAAGAAAAACAAATCGTAAGCAGAACAATCTACCCGTCCCGAAAAAAAGTATTATTTTTACCAAACCACAGCCACAAGTAAGATACAAATACAGACAAAAGTAAAGGGCAAGGAATCGCTTATATTCCTTGCCCTTTATATTTATTTCAAAGAAACGAATAATCCGAACCACTCACGGGCAAAAACCACCGTTTCATAGTTCGGATTATTTTTATCTGGTGGGGGCGGTAAGGCTCGAACTTATGACCTCATGCATGTCAAGCATGCGCTCTAACCAACTGAGCTACGTCCCCGAACGCTTTAACATAATAACACACTTTACCGCATTTTACAAGCAAAAACACCGTAATTTAAAATTTTTTTATTCTAATTCTTCGCTGGCGCTCTCTTTTCCCTTACTCTTTTTGCTTTTCGACGTGAAAATCTTAAATATATCTATATGCAATTCGCTTATAAGCGTTCCTACGAATATCACCGCAAAGCCCGCCCACAATAACGGCGTTATTTGTTCGTTACCCAAAATAATTGCAAAAACCACGCCGAAAACAGCTTCCAGCGTCAAAATTATTGCCGCCTGATTAGGCTCTGTAAATTTTATGCCGACTATCTGCGCGAGTTGGGCGTAAAGAGTGCAGACCAAAGTCAGATACAATATCCTGTAAAACTGGTCAAGGTTTATTGCGTACGACTCTATTCCGCAAAATGGCAATTCAAACGCCAGCGAGCAAAGACTTATTATCACTCCCGTAGAAAACAGTTGAACTATGAGCAGTTGCATAACATCGCATTTCTTTTCGTGCAATCTACCCGTAACGACTATTTGCAATGCGTAAAATATCGCGCAGACGAAGGTAAGCGCACAACCTAAAAACACGTTCGTGCCTTCTTCTTCAGTACCCGCAAGAGCGACGAGCCCTATTCCCCCGACGCATAAAACGGCGGACAGAATATTATAACTTTTCGGTTTAACGCCAAAAGTCAGCCACAGCATAAACGGCACCATTACGCAGTAAAGCGAAGTGATAAACGCATTTTTACCCGCACCGATAAACTCTAACCCCTTAGTCTGCGTTATATATGCAAGCGACAGCACCGCACCCAAAAGCACACCGCCTAAAAAAGTGCTTTTATTTATTCTTTTTATTTTGCCGAAGAAAAACACGCCGAGCAAAATCGCAGAAGACAAAAACCTTACCCCGATAACGTACAGCGCGGGGAGATTTGCGATAGTTTCTTTTAAAATAATAAAAGAACTGCCCCAAACGATAGTTGCGGACAGCAATAAAAGTTGACCAGTTAAGTTCAGCCCTTTACCTTGTAATCTCATACCGTTTCAGATTTTTTACGCATTTTTTTGCCTATTTTAGAAAAAACGCGCACCCGTTCGTCTTTTGAAAGCCCCAAAACCAAATTAAACACCAAAAAGCAAGTTAAAATCACCGCGGCTTTGACCGCCAGCCCTAATAGTCCGTTGCTTTTCCAGAAAAAGTTGACTATAAATCCGACGGCAAAAGTACAAATCGCAGGCACAGCCATTTTCAGATAACATTTTTTGATAAACGTTTTTATATCGAAATGCATTTTTGTATATCCGACTATATGAAATATAACAAGTCTTACAGTATATGCAAAACAAATAGATACGCACGCGCCGATGACGCCGTAAAAATAAGACAGCACAAATGAAACGCAAACGTTTATAACGCCCGTTAATAAATTGATCAGACCTTGCAGTTTGGTATTATTCGTAACCATCATCGCGGTATTTACTATCTGCAAGGAATTAAAGAAAAGTCCCGGCATCAGCACTAAAAGTATACCGTAATATGCTAACGAATACCCTTCGCCCACCCAAAGATTTATAAACGGCTTACCTATAAGCGCAAACCCGATAACGATAAGTGCGTTAAGGGCAAACTGAAACCGTCCGACGTTTATCATAAGCGGCATAATATTTTTTTCCGGATCGGGATTAGCATATATTACCGAAATTTTCGGCATAAACATACCGTTTATCGCCGTGGTAACGATATACGCATAACTTTCAATTGTCGCAACGACGCCGAAAACCGCAATGGCCGAAGATCCCGAACCCGCTACGACGCCTAAAATCGTAGGCGAAATATTAAAGATCAACCGAGCCGCAAAAGTACTTACTGTTACCCATATTGAAAACTTAAAAATATCCTTAAAAAGCGTTCTATCTTTGTGCTTAAAATTCACTTTAACGGGGGTAAGCGTTTTGATAATAATAAGTTTATAGGCTATCATTATAAGCCCGACTATAGCGTGAACGGCGACCAACGCGTATAATCCGTAGCCCAAGAAAAGCGCCGCGCACATCATTCCTACAAGCAAAACACGGTATATGATATCGCCGAGTTTTTGCTGTATAAACTTTTCGTACGCCGTCAAAATACCGTTTAGCGTAACAAACGGGAAATTGAATATACTGAAACTGCCGGCAATAATGTAAACTATTTTAAATTGCGTGATCTCTTCGGGAGTAAGTTGAACGTAGATTTTATCCAAAAGAAAATAAATTACGAGTAAAGTAGTAAAGATCACCGCGTCTATAATAAGATAAAGTTTATAAATAACGCCTAAAAAACCGTTGGCTTTTTGCTCATCGCCTTCGGCGTGGTATTTTGACATAAACCTTGCGGTCGCCGCACTTAAACCGAAATCGATCAAAAACAATGTGATAAGCGAATTCGCAAGGGTATAAAGGCCGTACTGACTTTCGCCTATCTGGCGTATCATCCACGGCGTATACAAAAGCCCCGCTAAAATATTCAGACCGATCGAAATATAAGACATTATCGATCCGATCGCTATTTGTCTTTTTCTGCTTGACATAATCTGTTTATTAAACCAACCGAATATTTCTTTGTTTTTACTTATTTTTAACCGACAGAATATCTTTTAAGTCAGTATAATATTCCATCATATTATTCAAGGCGACGTCGTACCTGTCCACCTTCTCTTCATTGCGCATATTCTCCAAACCCAACTGGAATTTCTGAGAGCCGGGATACACGGTAAACGTTTTGAACGCATAATGGCTTTTTACCATATAAGTACCGTTTAAAAGCGCCATTACCGACATCCACAAATCGTCTATACCGAGCGCGAAACGTTTTATCATTTTGTCGTCGCAAACGTCTTTATAAAGAGAACCATAAGGATACAGCACGCCCGAACCGTTGGATAAATGCAATAAGCGTTTGGGCGTTTTAACGCCGTACCTTGACATAAGTTTCCATTTCTTATGCGGACATAGCGCACCCGTTTTATCGAAAATTATCTCGTAACCGCGGTTTGCGATTATCGCTTTCGGGAACTTTTCGTGAAGTTTTATTAGCCTTGATATAGAATCGGGCGGATATATTATATCGTCGTCGAAAGTTATAACGATCTCGTTCTCTTTTTGCTCTTTTATTACGTTGAAATACTTTTTATGCCCGCGAAGATCGTCGTCGCAAAACTTTATCTCCAATCCAAGATCCTTCATCGCGAGAAGGGATTTCGGCAACTGCTCTTCTCCGGTAAACTGCACGTTCGACAGCCAAAGTATTATCCTGTCCGGCTTATAATCTTGAAGCATCAAGGATTTTACGGCGTATTCCACGCAGTCTATCCTTGCAGGAAACGAAGTTAAGGACGC
>JAGAEX010000018.1 GCA_017612915.1 Clostridia bacterium
TAGATAAATGTTCGCACTCGACAGAACTCGGCTTACAGGTCCGCTTAAAAGCAAAAATATCCGCCCCGAAAGGCAAAACCTTTCGGGGCGGCGTTCTTTTCTTTATCTTATAAAATTCGTAGCGATCCTTTTTTCTTTCTCCGGAAGTCCAAACTTCGCTTTTCCGAGCGCTATGCTCTTTATCAAAAACGCCGCGTTGCGGGCAAGCACGCGAACGGTCTGTAACCCTTCGCCGTCTTCTGCCGCCTCTCCCTTATCTCTACCATGAACGCTGTTCCAGTACTGACTTGTCGCTATCGGCATGCCGCTTATCGCAAAGTATTTGTTAAGTTGGTCGAACGTTGCGGAAGCCCCGCCGCGGCGACACACCGCTATCGCCCCGCCGACTTTCATAGTCTTATCGAAGTGCGAACTGTAAAAAAGTCTGTCTAAAAAGGATATTACCGTACCGTTTGCCGAAGCGTAATAAACGGGGCTTGCGACGATAAGTCCGTCGGCTTTTTCAAACTTTTCCGCCGCCTCGTTCACGCCGTCTAAATAGGCGCATTTGCCGTGCGTAAAACAGTATCCGCAAGCGACGCAGCCACGTATATCCTTTCCGCCGACGTTTATAATTTCCGTTTCGATACCGTTTTCGTTAAAAATCTTTTCGGCTTCTTTTATCGCGATACAGGTATTGCCGTCTTTACGGGGACTGCCGTTTACTATAAGAACTTTCATTATTCAACCTCGTCTTCTACGCTTATTTTCACCTGATTTATGGCATTTAAATTCTTGATAACGTAAAGCACGAAAGAAAGCGTCATAAGCGCTATGCTTACGCCTATCATTGTGTCAGACACGACCAAAGGTATTTCCACCCAGAAAAGATGAACCGTTATCATTAGGTATAAAAATACCGTTGCAAGTTTTCCGTGCCACTCCGAATTGATGGTTTTACCGGTCGTTTTAAGCATTTTAAGCGCAATAATACCGTTGACAAGTTCTTTTACCACCAAGATGGCGAGCGGAACTATCATCATATTGAACCGAACACAAAGGCAGGCTATTACCGCTATTTGCGTAAGTTTATCGGCGGCAGGATCTAAGATCCTGCCAACGTGGCTTACCATATTGAACTTTCTCGCGATAAACCCGTCAACGACGTCGGTAGCGCCGGAAATAACGACGGTTATCGCCGCCCAAAAGTAGTTTTCAAGAAAAATATATTCCCAGATTATAACGGGGATAAGACAAAGCCTTATTACCGAAAGTATATTCGGCACCGTTATAACTTTATTCATAGAGTTTTGCATCGTAACGCCGTCTCTCAAAGTATGCTTTCGATTTCCGCCTGGCTGATAAGTCCTATTTTTCGTGCCGACTCTTTGCCGCCTTTAAACAGAATAAGCGTGGGGATAACTTCGATCCCGAACTTTTCGGCAAGCGGAATATTTTCGTCAATGTCACATTTACAGACCTTGACTTTGCCGGCGTATTTTTCCGCTATCGCGGAAACTGTCGGCGCGAGCATACGGCAAGGGCCGCACCACGTCGCCCAGAAATCCACTAAAACCGGTATATCCGATTTTATCACTTCGCCTTCAAAATTTTTTGTGTTTACGGCAATTTCCATATTTTTCTCCTTGTCAAAATATTTAAGCATATAAATTATACCATTTTTAACAAATAAAATCAATATAAACCTTATTTTATTAAAAAAGGATCGACTTTTTGTCGGTCCTTTTTCGTTTCGTTATCGGTTTATTATTTTTCGTCGTCGTCCACGAGCACTTTTTCCGCCGCAACCGTAATAGTTCTTTCGTAGCAAGCGAACATTTCGTCCACCTTTTCCGCATCAGGCTTTTTGGTGAAAAGACTGATAAGCGGCACGAATATCAAATCCGTAAGCATAACGAGCGCGCCGAGATTCAAGGGCGACGCCCAGAACGCCGGGAGCGTAAAGTAATTTTTAAGCCATAAATTATACGCTAAATACAATAGCATCACGCCCACGCCGTAAATATAACTGAACCACACGGCGGCTTTCGTCGTCTTTTTGGAGTACAGTCCGTAAAGGAAAGGCGCAAGGAACGCACCTGCGAGCGCGCCCCAGGATACCGCCATCATTTGCGCGATAAAACCGAAATTCTTATAATACTGCAAAATAGCGATAACTGCGGAAATAAGTATAAATACAACGATAAGCCCCCTTATCCAAAGCACCTGTTTTTTATCGGTCATTTCTTTTTTGCTGTACGGCTTAATTAAATCGAGCGTTACGGTGGATGCCGAAGTCATAGAAAGCGAAGAAAGAGTTGACATAGACGCGGACAACACGAGAATTATAACGAGCCCTATCAAAACGGGCGAAAGTTTGGATATCATTTCGGGGATCACCGCGTCGTAACCGTCGGCGGGTTTGGCTTCAAAGAACACCCGTGCGAAACCGCCCAAGAAATAACAGCCTCCCGCGACCAAAACTGCAAAAACAGTCGAAATTATCGTGCCCCTTACTATCGCAGATTCGTCTTTTATCGCGTAGAACTTCTGAACCATCTGCGGAAGTCCCCAAGTTCCCAAAGACGTTAAAATAACGACGAAGAACAAGGACACCACGTCAGGGCCGAAGAAGGACGCGAACACGCCCGACTGCGACGATACCGCAGGATCGTTGACGTCCGCAAGTTTAACGAATATCTGATCCCAACCGCCTTGCGTCAAAATTACCGCGACGATCACCGCGACGATACCGATCACCATTATGATCCCTTGAATAAAGTCGTTTATAGCCGTCGCCATATAACCGCCCGCGATAACGTATATTGCCGTCAAGACAGACATTATAACGATACAGATCCAGAAGTCTATATGAAACGCCATAGCAAAAAGCCTTGAAAGTCCGTTATAAAGCGACGCGGTGTAGGGGATAAGAAATACGAAAATTATTATCGCCGCCGCGATTTTAAGCGCCTTGCTGTCGAAACGTTTTCCGAAAAAATCGCTCATCGTAGCGGTTTTTAAGTGCCTCGTCATAAGGCGGGTGCGCCTGCCTAAAATTTTCCAGGCAAGCAGCGAACCTATCGCCGCGTTGCCGAGCCCTATCCAGGTTGACGCGATACCGAACCTATGCCCGAACTGCCCCGCGTATCCTACAAACACAACCGCTGAAAAGTACGACGTTCCGTATGCAAACGCGGTAAGCCACGCGCCCACGTTGCGACTACCGAGCAAGAATCCGTCGGTAGAAGTCGCTTTTTTACGGCACAAGAATCCGATCACGATCATCGAGCCGAAAAATATAATGAGTAATGCAATATATAACGCTATTTCCATAAACAATACTCCAAGATCCGTTCTTTACGAACGATTTTGTTCATCCACTATCTTATCCGCGTTGTAGGTCTTGCGAAGTAGGGGCTTTTCGATTTTGCCCGTCGCGTTACGCGGAACTTTCGCAAAGATCACTTTGCGCGGGCGTTTATAACGGGGAAGAGCAAGACAGAACTCGTCCACTTCTTCCTGCGTCGCCGTTTCTCCCGCCTTTAATTCCACTATCGCCGCGGGAATTTCGCCCAAACGCTTGTCCGGAAGCCCTATAACCGCAACGTCTTTTATCTTATCGAACTTACGCATAAAGTTTTCTATCTCGACGGGATAAAGGTTTTCGCCGCCGCAAACTATAACGTCTTTCTTTCTATCGACGAGATAGTAAAAGCCTTCTTCGTCCTGTTTTGCCATATCGCCCGTTAAGAGCCACTCCCCGCGCATAACTTCGGCGGTCGCTTTTTCGTTGCGATAATAACATTTCATAACGCCGGGCCCTTTTAAGGCAAGTTCGCCGACTTCGCCGCGTTCCACTTCGGTTACGCCGTCTTCTTTGACGATTTTAGCCTGCCAGCCGTAACCCGCAACGCCTATCGCGCCCACTTTGCGGATATTCTCTATTCCTAAATGCACCGCGCCGGGACCTATCGACTCGCTCAAACCGTAGTTGGTGTCGTAAGCCTGCCCGGGGAAATATTCCTGCCAGTGCTTAATAAGACTTTGCGGCACCGGTTGCGCGCCGATATGCATAAGCCTGAACTGTTTTACGTGATAA
>JAGAEX010000019.1 GCA_017612915.1 Clostridia bacterium
CGCCCGCAACGTTTACCAAAACGTCGTACTTTGCGGAAACTTCCAAAAGTTCGAGCGGTTGACGAACGATGAACTTCATCGTGTCGAGCCCGAAATATTCGTCAAGCGTTTTGCCGTTTATAACGATTGTGCCGTCGCCTGCGGGAACAAGACGTACTCTCGCGATCGCTTTTTTACGTCTGCCCGTTCCCCAATACTGTAATTTCTTTTTAGCAGTGATTTTCGCCATAATGATTCACCCCTTTAATTCAAGTTGAGCGCTTCGGGTTTCTGCGCCGCCTGATTATGCTCCGCACCCTTATAGACTTTGAGTTTGGTGAGCATCTTTCTGCCGAGACTGTTCTTCGGAAGCATACCTTTTACCGCTTCGTAAACCGCAACGTCGGACTTCGTCGCCATCAAAGTTTTGTACTGGATCTCTTTAAGCCCGCCGATGTGTCCCGTGTGATATCTGTAATATTTCTTTTCGAGTTTCTTGCCCGTCAATATAACCTTGTCGGTATTGACGATTATTACGAAATCTCCCGTATCGACGTTGGGCGTGAAAATGGGTTTGTTCTTGCCGCGAAGTATCGCCGCGACCTTAGACGCAAGGCGGCCGAGCGCCATACCGCTCGCATCCACCACGTACCACTTTCTGACCACGTCGCTTGCGTGAGCCATATAAGTTTTCATAGTTTTTTCTCCTTAATTTTTAACCGTTTCCGATCTCCGCTTTTAATGCCGCCGTACACGAAAAAGCGGCGCAGAAGGGCTGGTTCTGCAAAGCGTTAAATCAAAACGCTTAATAATATTAAATGATTTACCGCATAAAAGTCAAGTGTTTTTAAAGGGTTTTTTGATAAAAACGCCCCCTTTTTTACCATCTTTAACATATAAACACTACATATTGTATGCGCTTTTGATCGCGGCACAACGACATCCGCTTTTTAATACTCCACCGCCGATAAGCAAAGCCCTTTTGCGGGAAGGGTTTCGGCAAGCAATTTTCTTTCGCCCGTTTCAAGCGCCCGCGTTAAATTTTCCACAGGCATTTCGCCTTTACCGATCTTTACGAGAGCCCCCGAAATTATCCGTACCATATTGTACAAAAACCCGTTTCCGCAGACTTTTATCTTTATATCTTCGCCCGATTTTTTCACTTCGATACCGTATATCGTGCGGACGGTGGTCTTAACGCTTCCGCCCGTCGCGGAAAAGGCCTTAAAATCGTGCTCGCCGACCAAAATTTCCGCCGCTTTTTGCATTTTCTCCGTATCTATATCGCCGAAAACGCGCGTAGCGTACCTTTCTTTTAACGGCTGTTCCACGTCTGAAAGGTATAGCGAATATTCGTAAGTTTTACGCTTTGCTGATCTGTTGGCGTTAAAATTTTCCGCCGCTTTCTCGCTGGATAACGCCTTTACCCCGCTCGGCAAAAGAGTGTTTAACGCTTTATAAAATTTTTCGGGCGGAATATTCGCGTTCGTGTCAAAGTGCGCTACCTGCCCTTTTGCGTGAACGCCCGCGTCCGTCCTGCCGCTCCCGACGACGGATACCCGTTCGCCCGTAAGCGAAAAGACGGCGTCTTCCACCGTCCCTTGCACGGAAACGCCGTTTTTCTGTTTTTGCCAACCGCAAAAGCAAGTTCCGTCGTAAGAAAGAGTGAGTTTGATCCTCATAACGCCCCCGCTATCGTCGCCAACTCGGAAAGAAGATAAAAATTATTCAAAAACACTATGCCGACAATGAGCCCCGCGACCAAAATAACGCCGAGCAGATCTCTTAAAGTAAAGTGCATTTTTTTATATTTAGTCCTGTTTTTACTGCCCGCGTAGCAACGGGAATCCATCGCGTCCGCAAGTTCGTCCGCACGGCGGAAAGAACTGATAAGCAGCGGTATAAGTACGGGGATGAGCGCCTTTGCCCGCTTAAAGATATTGCCGCTTTCAAAGTCCGCTCCGCGCGCTTTTTGCGCCTTTATTATTCTGTCCGTTTCATCGATAAGCGTGGGGATAAAGCGCAGCGCGATACTCATAATAAGCGCGAATTCGTGCACGGGAAATTTTATCCACTTTAAAGGATACAATATACCTTCTATGCCGTCGGCAAGTTCTACGGGGCTGGTCGTCAAAGTAAGCAGCGACGCGCCGAGAACGATCAGGATTATCCTTGCGATAATAAAGCCCGCGTTCAGCAGTCCGACGTCTGTTATCACCCAGAAAACGACCGTTCCGCTTTTGTTGAAAAAGAGTTGCAATACCGCCGAAAACACGACGAAAAAGATAATGGTTTTTATGCTTTTTAAGACCAATTTAAATGGAACTTTCGCCGCTATCGTCGCGATCAATACGAATAAAAGGCAAGCGCCGAACCCCAAGAAATGGAACGCCGTCACTAAAAACACCGCGACCATATACGCGACGGCGATCAGTATTTTTGCCCGCGCGTCCATTTTATGCACGAAGGAAATTGCGGGGAAATAACTGCCGAAAGACAAGTCTCTCATATTTTTCCCCCTTTAAGCGCGCGGCAAAGGCTTTCCACGAATCCGTCCACCGTAAGATCGCTGTCCACCGCTACCCCTTTAACTTTAAATTTTTCGGTAAGAGAGGCGGTAAGGGGCAGATCGAGCCCGCTTTTTTCAATAAGCATTTCGTCGGAAAAAATCTCTTTCGGCGTGCCGGTCGCTAAAATTTCGCCGCCCATAAAAACCGCCGCTCTCGTACAATATTCCGCGACCAGATTCATATCGTGCGAAACTATTATTATCGTTTTTACGAAATCATTTTTGAGTCTTAAAAGGAGTTCTAAAAATTCGCGTTTTCCTTTGGGATCGAGCCCCGCGGCGGGTTCGTCTAAAATAAGAATCTCGGGCTTTGCGACAAGCACCCCCGCGATAGCGACGCGACGTCTCTGCCCGCCCGAAAGATCGAAGGGCGATTTTTCTTTGATAAGGTCGTAGTTCAGCCCCGTGATAGTTACCGCTTCCCTTACCCGACTTTCAATCTCCTTTTCCGTAAGATCGGGCGCGAAGTTTTTAAGCGCGAAAGCGACGTCGTCATACACCGTTTCGGCAAAGAGTTGGTGTTCGGGATATTGAAACATCATCCCGACTTTTGCGCGGAGCAATTTATAATCGCATTTTTTATCCGTAAGGTCAAAGTCCCCGATTATAATACTGCCGCTGTCCTTTTGCACCTTGATAAGTCCGTTAAGGTGCTGGACGAAGGTGGACTTTCCGCTGCCCGTCTTACCGATTATGCCGAAAATTTCCCCTTCTTTTACGTTGAGCGAAACGCCGGAAAGGGCGCGGAACGCAAGGCTTTTGGTCTTTTTGCTGTAAGTAAAAGTAAGGTCTTTTACAATAATTTCCATAAAGCCTCCGTTAGTTCCGTTTCCGAAACGACTCCGCCAACGTTTACCCCGCGGGCGCAGAGTTTTTCCGCGATTATCCCCGCGAGCGGGAGTTCAAGCCCCAACTCGCCCAAACGTTCTTTTTGCGAAAACACTTCTTTCGGCGTTCCCGAAATCGCTATTTCGCCCCTGTCTAAAACCAGAATTTTGTCTGCTTTTACCGCTTCGTCCATATAGTGAGTTATAGCGATAACGGCGACGCCCTGCTTACGCAAGTCGTCCACCACTTCGGCTATTTCCTTTCTGCCTTGCGGATCGAGCATTGCCGTCGATTCGTCGAGCACAAGGATATGCGGTTTAAGCGCCAGAACTCCCGCTATCGCTATCCGCTGTTTTTGCCCGCCCGAAAGTCTTTCGGGACTCGCCTTGCGGAATTTTTCCATCCCCACCGATCGAAGGGCAAAATCTATTCTTTCGCCAATTTCTTCGCGCGGGATGCCGAGATTTTCGGGGCCGAACGCGATATCGTCTTCGACGATAGACGCAATAAGTTGATTGTCGGGATTCTGAAAAACCATACCGACGCGTTTTCTTATCTCGAAAAGGGCGGACTTATCTTTGGAAGAATATCCGCCTACGATTATTTCGCCGCCGCTCGGTTTTAAAAGCCCGTTTAAGAGTTTTGCGAGCGTGGATTTACCGCTTCCGTTATGCCCGATTATGGCGACGAATTCGCCCTTTTCCACGGAAAAAGAGACGCCCTTTATCGTCGTCTTGTTTTTCTCGTATGAAAAAGAAACGTTTTTCACTTCCAATAAAGACATAAATCCCACCTTTTTTGCGGCTTTGGTGATATTTTACCACTTTTCGCGCCGTTTTACAAGCAGATTTCCACTGTTATGCCGTCATAATAAAAAACGCCGACTGAAAATCGGAAATTTATCGATTTTCAGTCGGCTGAATTAAACTTTTTAATTTTGCGCCATAAATTTAAGATAACTTTCTTCAAGCGACTTGCCGCCGCCCTTTTCCAAAAACTCCTGTTCAGAACAATCGACTATCAATTTACCATTTTTCATAAGGCATATTCTTGTCGCGGTTTTTGCAAGTTCGTCTAAAATATGACTTGAAACTATTATCGTTGTTTCGCTTTCTTTGTGGATTTTAAGAATTATATTTCTTAAATCTACTACGCCTTCAACGTCCAAACCGTTGGACGGCTCGTCTAAAAGAAGTAAATCGGGATTTCCGATTAGCGCAAGGGCAAGCCCTAAACGCTGTTTCATACCCGTTGAAAACGAACCCGCTTTTTTATTTCCGACGCCTGAAAGTCCAACCATATCAAGCGTTTCGGATATTGTACTTTTGTCTATATTATATCCTGCGGCAACCGACAGGGCTTTAAGATTGTCCGCGGCTGACATATCGCCGTATAAATACGGTTTTGAAATAAGAGTTCCCGTCTTTATGCCCTTTTCCGATACGACAATCGCGCCGAACGTCGGTACGGTAATCCCCGCAATCATTTTAAGAAGAGTTGTTTTACCCGCCCCGTTATTTCCGATAAGTCCGTAAATTTCACCCTTTTTTATGTTGATTGTCAAGTCGTTTACCGCGTTTTTGCTTTTATATCTTTTTGTAAGGTTTTTAATCTCTATAAGGTTTTCCACGATGTTTTCCCCTTTTAAAACCGCCTTTTATGATAAATCAGAACGCTGCCCGCAATCGTAATAGCCAAATATACGGACATCACGATTAACGCCTGCCACAATAAATTTTCAGGCGCGTTATATGTTGCTTGATTCGAAATTCCCGTAGCCGTAAAATTTGTTAAATCAAAATTTTTCGCCCCTATAATATCGTTTATGGCGCGGAAAAGCGGAGCGCTGAAAAACATATACACCAAAGTTCCGATAGCGACAATAAACCCGTTTCTTATTAAAACCGTAAATAATATCATCGCGTTGCCTATTACGCACATTTCAAGAATACGCAAAAGCAATGCGCGAACGTAGTCCCAAACTGTATAAATACTTTTATTTCCGTTAATTAGGAGAACGGTTTCTTTGTAAACATAAACCTTTTTCACTGAAGAAAAAAGAAAGGCAAAATTATATAAAACAAACTCCAAAATCACATACGCGACGCAGAATATCATAATCCAGCAGACTTTGGACATAACGTACGCCGACTTGTTCTGTTTAGAATAAACGTTATGAATATATCCCGAAAAATAATCCTGCGATAAAAACGCCGCGGCAAAAAGAATAATAACGAACTCGTGTGTACCAAATTTCGACACCATTTGTTCAAGTATCATTATTTCCGTTTGCCCCCGACTGCTTATAACCGCAAAAATAGGATTTAAAGAACACATAAGCACGCAAACGAATAAAAATATTTTTATCGTCAGCGAACGAGAAATTTTAAATGCGTCGAATTTAAATGCGTTTATCATACGTGTTTGCCCTTTTGTTTATTTTAAAACA
Source organism: Clostridia bacterium (assembly GCA_017612915.1). GTDB lineage: Bacteria > Bacillota > Clostridia > Christensenellales > Borkfalkiaceae > UBA1259. Next base: position 5,826 of record JAGAEX010000019.1, read on the forward strand.
TTTTATCATAATTAAAATACGATTACAAGTGTTTGCTATGATAAATAAACCCCGCGATTTATCTGTAATTTTTTTAACACGCGGTTGACTATTCGCTTTTATCGTTGTATAATTATAGACGTTGTTATTTTTAAATTACAATAATTTATATATAAAGGAGTTTTATGCAATGAAAAAACTGACAATCGACGGAAATACCGCCGCCAGCCACGTTGCCTACGCCTTTTCGGAAGTTGCGGCTATCTACCCGATAACCCCTTCTTCGCCTATGGCGGAAGTCGCCGACGAGTGGTCAACGGCAGGCAGGACCAATATGTGGGGACAGAAGATCCGCGTTGCGGAAATGCAGTCTGAAGGCGGCGCTGCGGGTGCCGTTCACGGCAGCCTTTGCGCGGGCGCTCTTACCACCACTTACACCGCGTCGCAGGGCTTACTTTTAATGATCCCGAATATGTACAAGATCGCGGGCGAACTTATGCCTATGGTAATGCACGTTTCGGCGCGCGCCCTTGCCGCGCACTCTCTTAACATTTTCGGCGACCACGCGGACGTAATGGCTTGCCGCCAGACGGGCTTTGCTATGATGTGCGACTCTTCCGTTCAGGAAGTTATGGATCTCGCTCTCGTCGCTCACCTTGCAACGTTAAAGTCCAAAGTTCCGTTCATCAATTTCTTCGACGGTTTCAGGACAAGCCACGAAGTCGCAAAGATCGACGTGTGGGACGAAGCGGACGATTACGCTGAAATCCGCGCTATCTGCGACGAGTTGGGCATCGAAGAAGATATCAAAGACTTCAAGTCCCGTTCTCTTAACCCCGAACACCCGATACAAAAAGGTACGGCGCAGAACGGCGACACCTATTTCCAGAACAGAGAAACGGCTAACGGGTATTATAAAGCCGTTCCCGCTATCGTTCAGAAGGTTATGGACGTCGTAAGCGCCAAGGCGGGAAGATCTTATCACCTTTTCGACTACGTCGGTGCGAAAGACGCAGAATACGTTATCGTTTGTATGGGTTCGGGTTGCGAAACCATCGAAGAATCCATCAACAAGTTAAACTCTATGGGTAAAAAGTACGGACTCGTAAAAGTTCGTCTTTATCGCCCCTTCTATACCGAAGCGTTCGTAAAAGCGCTTCCGAAATCGGTCAAAAAGATCGCGGTCCTTGACAGAACCAAAGAACCCGGCTCTCTCGGCGAACCCTTGTATCTCGACGTTTGTTCGGCACTTTTCGAGTCAGGTATAAACGGCGTAAAGGTTTACGGCGGAAGATACGGTCTTGGCTCAAAAGAATTTACCCCGTCTATGGTATTATCGGTTTATAAGAACCTTGAAAAGACAGAACCCAAAAACCATTTCACGGTAGGTATTTACGAAGATATAACAAATTCGTCTTTGGATTTCTCGGAAAAATTCGACGCGGCGCCCGCTGGCTCGACATCCTGTAAGTTCTTCGGTTTGGGCTCCGACGGTACGGTCGGCGCGAACAAAAACTCCATCAAGATCATCGGCGACCACACCGATAAGCACGCGCAGGCGTATTTCTTCTACGATTCCAAAAAATCGGGCGGCATAACCGTTTCGCACTTACGTTTCGGCGACACGCCTATTCATTCGGATTATTTAATCGACTCGGCGGACTTCGTTCAGTGCTCCAACCCGTCGTATATCACCCGTTACGATATGACGAGCGATATAAAGGACGGCGGAACTTTCCTTATTAACACGTCGGCAACTACCGTTGACGCTTTGGAAGAATTCCTGCCCGCACAGGTAAAACGCGATATTGCGAACAAGAACGTAAACCTTTACGTTATCGACGCTATTAAAATCGCGGGCGCGCTTGGGCTTAAAGGCAGGACGAACACCATTTTGCAGTCGGCGTTCTTCCGCGTAAATCCGCAGATCATGCCTTACGACAAAGCCGTCGAATATATGAAATACATGGCTAAAAAATCTTTCGCAAGAAAGGGAGACGCAGTCGTTCAGATGAACTACGACGCTATTGATTCCGCAGCGGGCGACAACCTTATCAAAATCGACGTTCCCGCGGCGTGGAAAACGGCAACTACGGGCGCGGCGATGGTCGAAGGACACGCGGATAAATATTATCAGGAAATCATTAAACCCATACTTTATCTTA
>JAGAEX010000020.1 GCA_017612915.1 Clostridia bacterium
GGATTTTATCGTGGAAGCACCGTGCGGTCGGAACTTGACCGTATTGCAGATATCCGATCCGCAGATCATAGATTCGAGTAAAGTGCGGTTTTTCGATAGGCTTAATCCCGTCGAAAAGGCATACTGGTCGCCCGATAAATTTGATGAAAGATGTTACGGCTATTTGCGAGAAATAATCGAGAACACCCGTCCCGATCTGATCCTTATTACAGGCGATCTCGTGTACGGTGAATTTGACGACGACGGCAAACTGCTAAGGGAATTCATATCGTTTATGGATATTTATAAGACCCCGTGGGCGCCTATTTTCGGTAATCACGATAACGAGAGCGTTTTAGGCGCAGAGTGGCAAAGCGAGCAGCTGGAAAACGCCGCGTATTGCCTTTTTAAAAGGGGAGATGTTTCGGGCAACGGAAATTACACGGTCGGTATCACCGAAAACGGAGAATTAAAACGCGTATTCGTTATGCTTGATACGCACGGTTGCCGTTCGGAGATGGGGTTGCATCCAGATCAGATAGCGTGGTACAATGAAAAACTGAAAGGCATAAAGGCGGTTTCGCCGAGCGTAAAAATATCTTTCGTAATGCACGTTCAGCCTATGGTTTTTAAAGACGCTTTTGCCAAATACGGGTTTATTAACGAAGATACGGTTTCCCATCCGATAAACATTGACGCGTCGAAGAATAAAGCGGAAAGCGATTTCGGCTATCTCGGGGCGGATCTCAAAAACCCATGGGATAAAGACGGAACTGTCTGGAAAGAAATGAAAGAATTAGGCACTGACTCCGTATTCGTTTCTCACCAGCACTCCAACAGCGGGAGCGTTATATATGACGGCGTGCGCTTTCAGTTCGGTCAGAAGTCTTCGACTTACGATAGGGCGAATTACGTAACGCCTGAAAAAAAGATAGTTTGTTCTTTTACGCCCGCAGGCGATCCGATAATAGGCGGCTCGGTGTTTTCAGTAGAAAAAACGAGCGGGAAAATAGTGGGGGAACATATTTACTATTGTAAAAACGCGGGCGGAAATATTGATATGCGTGAGTTTTAGAATTATCAAACGGTCTTAATTTTTTCACTTGCTTTTAAAAAACGCAAGCGGCTCGGCAAAATTTGCCGAGCCGCGTTTTGTTTCAATCAAATGACTAAATGATCCAGTCGCCGTTTCTGAAAACGGGTACGATCGTTTTGTCCTTTTTTATGCCGTCTATTTTCAGATCGGGCGTCCCTATCATAAAATCGACGTGTTCTATGGAGTCGTTGAGTCCTTTATTTTTCAGGTCGTTTTTTGTAAGAGTTTCACTTTCCTTTACCGTCGTCGGATATCCTTCGCCAAGCGCTATATGGCAACTCGCGTTCTCGTCGAACAACGTGTTATAAAACAGCACTTTGGATTTAGCGATAGGGGAGTTTTTGCCGATTAAAGCCACCTCGCCGAGCCTTTTCGTGCCGCCGTCGGTGTTGATAAGGTGTTTAAGAGTGTCGTAGCCTTTTTCGGCAGAAAAATCCACGACTTTACCGTTTTTAAATGTGAGCGAAAAACCGTCGATTATCTGTCCTTCGTAGCATAGCGGCATAGCCGATTTTACCGTGCCTTCGGCTTTAAGCCTGTGCGGTGCGGTGAATACTTCTTCGGTGGGCATATTAGCGACGAAAGGCACGCCGTCTTTGGCTTTTTCCTGCGCGGATATCCAAACGTGATCGTCGCAAAGCCCCACGGTGAAATCAGTGCCGATCGCATTTGAAAAATGCAGATATTCGAAGTTGTGGCTGTTTAAAAATTCCGCGTGTTTATTAAGGTTTAAAATATGTTTTTCCCACTCGGTAACGGGATTTTCTGCGTCCAGGCGCATAGTTTTTGCAATAAGCCGTCCGAGATCGTCTTCGGGGTTTTTCGACGCGGGAAAGACCTTTTTTGCCCATTTTTCCGTGGGTACGGACACGACGCACCACCTGATACCGTTGGACATAACGCTGTCGTAGAATTTTTTAAGCGCTTTTCCGCGTGCTTTTGCCGCTGCGGCAAGTTTTTCCGGGGGGACGCCGATAAACGCCGAGGGGTCTTCCGCCGCGATCGCAACGTAACAGAATCCCTTTTTTACGAGATAATTTTTGCTGTCTATAAACCACTTTGGTATATCGGTAAGCGTATCTATGCTGTCGTTGAGATAATTAAGACGTTTTACGCTTTCCGAATCCCAGCGCACGTTGACGGTTTTCGCTTTCATTTTGTACGCAGTTTCGGTAAGAGCAACGGCGACGTCGCTCTTTTCTACGGGGCAAATAATTTCCAGCCCTTGGTTTTCTTGCAAATTCACGCCGATATTAAGAACTGTTTCGGCGAATTTATTTAAAATATCTCCGTTCATATTTTAATGATACCATTGTTTACTTGCAAAAGTCAAGTGCGAAACGGGAAAGTAAATACGGGTTTTGGCGTTTTCGTTCGGAATTTAGCGATTTTCTGTGTTGACAAATCGGGAATTGTATTGTAAAATATATTAGATATAATGCGTAATGTGGGCTTTTTGTCTGATAAATGCATCTGATTATTAAAAAATCGCAAATATATGGTTTTACAAAAAATCAACGCGTCTTCGGACGTTAAAAAACTGAATAAAGACGAACGCGCGGAACTTATTGAAGATTTAAGGCAAGAAATAATTTCCGTCACGAAGGAGAACGGCGGACATTTATCGTCGAATCTCGGCATACTCGAAACCACCGTCGCTCTTTATAAAACATTTGATTTTCCCAAAGATAAACTTATTTTCGACGTGGGGCATCAATGTTATGCGCATAAACTTCTGTCGGGAAGGCGCGAATTATTCGGCACGATAAGAACGGCGGGCGGTCTTTCGGGTTTTCCGAACGCCGAAGAGAGCGGATACGACTTGTTTACTACGGGGCACGCGGGTAATTCCATTGCCTTGGGGTTGGGGCTTTGCGCCGCGCGCGATAAAAATAAAGAAGACTATTACGTAATAACCGTCGTCGGCGACGGCGCGCTCGTTAATGGTCTTAATCTCGAAGCGATAAACGCGTCAACTGAAAAACCTAAAAAATTTATTGTCGTGTTAAACGACAACGGTATGTCCATTTCCAGAAACAGGAACGGATTTTACAATTTCATTTCAAAAGCGACGACTGACAAAGGGTATCTTAAAAGTAAAAGCGCAATCAAAAAGTTGTTCGGGAAATCTTTTATTGCGGTGTTTTTCAGAAAGGTGCGCGACTTTTTCAAACGGCTTATAAATAAAGACCAGTATTTTGAAAGGTTCGGTTTTAAATACGTCGGCGTGGTGGACGGAAATAATCTGGAAAAGACTGCGAAAACGTTGGAACGCGTTAAAAACGCCGCTAATTACAAGGCGGTTTTTCTCCATATCAAAACGACGAAAGGCAAGGGGCTTAAAAACGCGGAAGAGCGTTCTGATCTTTACCACAGCGTCGGCAAAAACCTGAAGCTTGCGGGTTCTGACGAGTGTTCGCTCGGCAAAGCCCTTTCGGAACTTATAGATAAAGACGATAAGATAGTGGCGATAACCGCTGGTATGAAAGACGGTACGGGACTCGATTATCTCGACAAAACTCATCCCGATAACCTTATTGACGTGGGGATTGCCGAAGAGTACGCGGTTACCTTTGCGGCGGGTATGGCGAAAGGCGGCTTAAAACCCGTGGTCGCGATATATTCCACCTTTTTACAGCGCGCTTACGACGAAATTATGCAAGACGTGTGTTTGCAGGATCTTCCGGTAGTGTTTTGCGTGGATAGGGCGGGATTCGTCGGCGAAGACGGAAAAACCCATCAAGGATTATTCGATTTGTCTTATACTTTGCACATACCGAATATGACGGTATTAGCGCTTGCGTCCAAGCACGAGTTGAAAGCGGCGCTCTGTTACGCGATCTCGCTAAACAGACCGGTATGTATCCGTTATTCAAAATCGTGCGCTGGTGCGGAATACTTTTCCGATTACGTTAACGGCGCGTGGGAAACGGTAAAGGACGGAACGGACCTGACGGTGATCGCCGTCGGCGCAAACGCCTTGACGCTTGCGACGGATTTTGCGGACAAGTACCCTAAAAGCATCAAAGTGGCGGCGGCAAGGATTGTAAAACCGCTCGACGAAAGTTTTCTCGTCGCTACGCATACGCCCGTTATCACGATAGAAGAAAACGCCGTTATAGGCGGTTTTGGTTCGCTCGTCAACGCTTTTTGCTCCGCTCATAACGGCAACAAGGTGTATTCGCTCGGCGTTAAAGACGGGTTCGTCAGGCACGGAAGCATAAAAGGACAACTCGAGGAAAACGGCTTCAATATTGAAAATCTGACGAAGATCGCGGACGGATTATTAAAATAAACAAAAAAATAAAGGCAAAAATTATGCACAAGGCTCTTAAAAAAAGTTTATTCATCACTATAGACGTATTGATAGTATGTCTTTCTTATTTACTCGCCATTGCGTTGACGGAAATAAGTTTATTCAACGCCTGTTTAAGCGAGTGGTGGTATCTTGTGATCGCTGTTTTTACGGCGACAGTCATCAATCAGGTGTGCGGTCTTCATAAAAGAATATGGCGATACGCGGGACTTACGGATGCGATAAGACTTTTGGCGGCTTGCGGATTGCAGATATGCGTTTTCGGTATAATAGGCGCTATTTCAGTGAACTATAAATTAAACTGGATAGTCGTTTGCGCGATGATATACACGGTCGCGCTTTTGGGAAGCAGATTTTCCATAAAGATGATAGATATGTTGGAAACGGCTGCGAAAACCGTGTCGCCCAAGAATTCATTGCCGAGAGTTATGGTTATAGGTGCGGGCAGCGCAGGCAGTCTGATAATAAACGAATTAAGGAATTCGGACAAGATATCGATGCTTCCCGTGTGTTTTTTGGACGACGATCCTAAAAAATTAGGGCGCGAGATAAACGGCGTAAAGGTTGTAGGCAAGATAAGCGAAGTGGAAAAATTCGCCAACGAATACCGTGTGGACAGGATACTTGTCGCTATGCCGTCGGTTGACAGAAAAATCATAAAGAATATTATAGTGGAGTGCCAGAAGACCAAATGTAAGATACAGGCGCTTCCGGGGCTTTACCAACTGATGACGGGCGACGTGTCGGTTTCGGATATCAAAGACGTCGAAGTCGCAGATCTTTTGGGGCGCGAACAGGTAAAAGTCGATCTCGACGAGATAATGGGATATATCGAAAACAAAGTCGTTATGGTAACGGGCGGCGGCGGTTCGATAGGCAGTGAACTTTGCCGACAGATCGCGACGCACAATCCGAAAGAACTTGTTATCGTGGATATTTACGAAAACAACGCCTACGATATCCAGCAGGAACTTAAAAGAAAACACCCCGAATTAAATTTGACAACTCGTATAGCGTCCGTAAGAGACAAGGTTAAGATAGACGCGCTCTTTAACGAATTAAAGCCGGAAATTGTTTTCCATGCGGCGGCGCATAAACACGTTCCGCTTATGGAAGATTCTCCGAACGAAGCGGTAAAGAACAACGTGGGCGGCACCTTTAACGTCGCGGACGCGGCGGGAAGATACGGCGCGAAAAAGTTTATTCTGATAAGCACGGACAAGGCAGTAAATCCCACCAATATTATGGGCGCGACCAAGCGTTTGTGCGAAATGATCGTTCAAACTATGGATAAAAAGTACGCGACGAATTTCGTTGCCGTGCGTTTCGGTAACGTGCTCGGTTCTAACGGTTCGGTCATACCGCTGTTCGCAAAACAGATAGCGGAAGGCGGGCCCGTAACCATTACTCATAAGGACATCGTCAGATATTTTATGACTATACCCGAAGCGGTAAGTCTCGTTTTGCAGGCGGGTGCGTACGCGAAAGGTGGCGAAATATTCGTTCTCGATATGGGCGAACCGGTAAAGATATACGACCTTGCAGTCAATATGATAAGGCTTTCGGGACTTGAACCGTATAGGGATATCGATATAAAGGTAACCGGTTTAAGACCGGGCGAAAAACTGTTTGAAGAGCGGCTTATGGCGGAAGAAGGTTTGCAGACTACGGCGAACAAGATGATATCCATCGGTAAGCCGATAAAATTCGACGATACCGATTTTGCGGAAAGGATAAACGCGCTCGTCGATAAAGCGAAAGACGAAACGAGCGATATTAAAGAACTGGTTCACTCGCTTGTGCCGACCTATAAACCCCAAAAAGCGGAATAAAAGGCGATGAAGAACTTAAAACATTTCGAGTTTCCCGATACGTTCACGATATCGGTGTCGTGTGCTTCGGGGATCGAAAGCGTGTTGAAAAAAGAGATAGTCAGACTCGTAGGTACGGACGCCCCCGCGATAAACGGCAGGGTGGAATTGGACGGATATCCCGAACTTCTCGCAAAATGCAATATAAATCTCCGCACGGCGGACAGGGTGTATATAAAAACAGGCGAATATAAGGCGGAAACTTTCGACGAACTGTTCGACGCGGTAAAGACGGTCGCCTGGGAAAATTTTATTCCGTCCGACGGCAACGTTTACGTTGACGGAAAATGCGTTAAAAGTACGCTTTTTGCCACTTCCGATTGTCAGAGAATAGTAAAGAAAGCGATAGCGGACAGGCTTTGCGACAAATACGGTTTACTGCGTTTGCCGGAAAGCGGTAGCATATATAAAGTCAATTTTTACCTTTTTAAAAATGTCGTTTCCTTTTATCTCGACACGAGCGGAACGGGGCTTCATAAAAGGGGATACAGGGATAAGGTTGGCATCGCTCCTATAAAGGAAACGCTTTGCGCGGCGATGCTTTTGATGAGCGATTTTTATAAAACCCGTCCGTTTGCCGATCCTTTTTGCGGTTCGGGAACTTTTTTGATCGAAAGTGCGTTCATCGCGCAGAATATCGCGCCGAATATCGGACGGAAATTTGCGTTTAACGAGTGGAGAAATCTGGATTCGCGGTTTTATAAAATGGCGACAGAGCAGGCGAAAGATAACGAAGACCGCTCGGTTAAGCCCGATATACGCGGTTTTGACGCGGATAAAAAGGCGGTGGAACTTGCACTTTACCACGCAAAGCGCGCAGGGGTTGACGGCGTGGTAAAAGCGGCGGTTTCGCCGGTTAAATATTTCACGACTTGGGCTGAGCGGGGAACGGTCGTTACCAATCCGCCGTACGGCGAGCGGGTGTACGGTAAAAGCGACGCCGAGAGATGTTATACAGAACTCGGCGCGGCGCTTAAAAATTCGCCGTTTTGGTCGTGTTTCGTTATAACGCCGCACAAAGGATTTGAAAAATATTTCGGCAAAAAGTGCGACAGAATCAAAAAGCTGTACAACGCCGAAAAAGAGTGCGGTTATTATTTTTATTACCCGGAAAAGGAGACTGAATAAATGACGGATGGCAAACTGCTGATAGAAAAACTCTTGCGCTACGCTGAAAAATTCTTACATTTGGAGTCGCGCGATGAAATATATTTCAGAAACATTTTACTCCGCGAACTGCGATTGACAGAACCGTTTGACGGTGAAGTCGATCTGTCGTATATAGATAAACTCGACGTTCCCGACGAAATAGTCGCCGAACTCGAAGAATACGCAGTAGAAAACGGTATCGCGAAGGAAGAAGAGAAGGGGCTTTTCAGCGGCTATATAATGGGAATATTGTCGCCGTTGCCGTCAAAGACCAATCGGGAGTTTTACAGGTTAAAGGAAGAAAAGGGTATAAAAGCCGCGTGCGATTATCTTTATTCTTTATCGGTCAAAAACGATTACGTCAAAAAGACGGCTATAGCGAAAAACTTAAAGTGGGAATACGCCGACGGTACGAGAATACTTGAGATAACCGTAAATTTAAGTAAGCCGGAAAAGGACAATAAAGATATAGCGAAACTTTTAACGCAAAAGGTTTCTGCCAACTACCCTATGTGCAGGCTTTGCAAGGAAAACGAAGGGTTTGCGGGCAATATTTCTTACCCGGCGCGCGAAAATATCCGCACGATCTCTTTGACGATGGGCGGCGAAAAGTGGTTCGTTCAATACTCGCCGTACGCTTATTATAACGAGCATTTGATTGCGGTGTCAGAAAAACACGCGCCTATGCATATTAAGTCGGATACCGTGGAAAAGGTTCTTGATTTCGTAGATTTTTTCCCGAACTATATGATAGGCTCGAACGCGGCGTTACCGATCGTCGGCGGCTCGATTTTGAATCACGAGCATTTTCAGGGCGGCGGACACCTTATGCCAATGCATAAAGCGGGTATAAAAACGGAATATTTCTGTAAAGATTTTCCGTGCATAAATGTAGGCATCACCGATTGGTACAACAGTGCGATAAGGTTAGAGAGCGAAGATCGCAAAGAGATAGCGGCTTTTGCCAAACGCGTAGTGGAAAAGTGGGAAAACTTTACCTGCGCGCCGTGCGGGATATTCGCCGAAACGGACGGGGTAAGACACAATTCCTGTTCGCCTGTCGCCCGTAAAGACGGCAAAAAATATATAATTGATATAATCGTCAGAAATAATATCACGACAAAAGAGTATCCCGACGGCGTGTTCCACGCGCATCCCGAGTATCATAATATAAAGAAGGAAGGCATCGGGCTCATCGAAGCTATGGGGCTTTTCGTGCTACCCGGAAGACTTAAAAAGCAACTCGCGATGATAGCGGATATTTTAAGCGGAAAGACGCCGTACGACGAAAAAGCGCTTTCGGATAAGGAAAATTATCTTTACGTCCATCGCGATATGATAAGATCGTTAGTAGTGGAATATTCGTGCGGAAAACTTACCGAACAGCAGGCGGAAGACGCGGTAAGAAACAGGGTAAACGTCGTTTGTTCGCATATCTTGGAGAATACGGCGGTGTTTAAGGACGATAAAACGGGCAAAGAAGGTTTCGACGCGTTTATGAAAGAAATAGGTGCGGAGAGAAAATAGTTAAAGTTAAAATATAAAAGGAGTTTGTTATGAACGTTTTGGTTACGGGCGGCGCAGGGTATATAGGTTCGCATACTTTGGTGGAATTGTTAAACGCGGGGCATAAGACCGTGGTTATAGATAATCTCGTAAACAGTAAGGTCGAAGCGATAAAGAGAGTAGAGAAGATCACGGGCAAAAAAGTCAAGTTCTACGAAGGTGATATCCGCGACAGAAAAATTCTCGACAAGATATTTGAAGAGAATAAGATCGACGCTGTGATAAACTTTGCAGGCTTAAAAGCGGTGGGCGAATCGTGCGCCAAACCTTTGGAATATTACGAAAATAATATCGAAGGGCTTTTGCAACTCGCCTTTTCTATGCGTGAGCATAACGTTAAAAATCTCGTGTTCTCATCTTCCGCGACCGTTTACGGAAAGCCGAAGTCCGTTCCTATAAAAGAAGATTTTCCGCTTTCGACGTCAAATCCTTACGGCAGCACCAAGCTGTTTATAGAATACATCTTAAAAGACCTTTATAAAGCCGATCCTACGTTTAATATAGTTATTTTAAGGTATTTTAACCCTATCGGGGCGCACGAGTCGGGGCTTATCGGTGAAGATCCGAAGGGTATTCCCAATAACTTATGCCCGTATATTACGCAGGTGGCGGTAGGTAAGCGCGAATATCTCGGTGTGTTCGGTAACGATTATAAAACGCACGACGGAACGGGGGTGCGCGATTATATCCACGTCGTTGACCTTGCGAAAGGGCACGTCCTTGCGGTCAATAAACTTGCCGAAGATCCGGGACTACTTATCGTCAATCTCGGTACCGGACAGGGGTATTCCGTTCTTGATATGGTAAAAGCGTTCGAGCGCGTTCTCGGAAGGCCGCTTCCTTATAAGATATTGCCGCGTCGTCCCGGAGATATAGACGAGTGCTACGCAGATCCTTCGTACGCCTATGAAGTGCTTGGATTTAAAGCCGAAAAGAATTTGGACGATATGTGCCGCGACGCGATGCGTTGGCAAACGTTGAACCCCGACGGTTACGGCGACTAAATTAAAAACAGAATAGAAAACTTAAACAAAAAACGGCGGTTGCAATTTTGCAACCGCCGTTAAACTTAAAATTTTATTATTTTACTTTTGTGTATAGCGTCCAGAAAACGACGACGCCTTCTGCGGGAATTCCTATTAAAAACAATTCCCAAAGCCCTTTCGGCGGGGCGGAGAGCGACGTGATAAGCGTTATATATATCGCTGCTAAAAGCGTCCATATAAGAAGGGAAATAATAATGAGATTACCGAGTGATTTTCCCCAGACCGCCGTAAACACCAAAAGTACGATCGCGGTTATCGGAACGGCGTAAATATACGATAGCCACGGACATTTGATATCTACGAATAAATGAATAAAGAAATAAAACAAAACCGCAACGAGCCACACGATAGCCGCGGAAGCAAGACAAAGTATCGTTCTTTTCGTGCCAAGATTGTACTTTACTTTAAGGCGTTCGTTTTTCGGTTCGGAAATAAGCGTATCAACTTTTATTCCGAAGAAATCCGCAATGCTTTTTAACGTGTAAATATCGGGGATGCTTTCGGCGCGTTCCCATTTGGAAACGGCTTTATCGGAATAATTGATTTTTTCGGCAAGTTCCGCCTGCGTAAGGTTTAATGCTTTGCGGTATTTTATAAGATTTTGTGAAAAACAGTCTTTAATATCGAAAGCGGAGTCGTTATTTTCGGGCTGATATGATTCTTCCGGTTTATCGCATGTAAAGTCGTTTTCCGTATTCGGATTTTTCAAATCTTTATCTTCCATATCGTTATTGTATCATAAAATTCAATACAATGCAAGAATTCTACTGCGAGTAGAGTAAAAAAGAGCGCTCTACTTTGCCGAATTTTAAGCGTAGAGTTATTTATATTTAAAGTAGGTTGAAAAAAGGGGGTTTAAGTGAAAAAATAAAATCGCAGATATTTGAAGGAGCGTAATTTGATGAAAATTGCCGTTTCAGCGGAATCGACTATAGATCTTCCGAAAAATATATTGACGGAATACGATATTTCCACCGTGCCGTTTACCATAACGCTCGGCGATATTACCGAAAAGGACGGGGAAATAACCAACGATAAAATAATTTCTTTCGTCAACGAGCATAAAGTTCTCCCGAAGACCAGCGCGGTAAACGAAGAACAGTTTAACGAGCATTTCGGCGCTTTGCTCGAAAAGTACGACGGCGTTATTCATTTTTCCCTTTCCAAAGAGATGTCGAGCGCTTATAACAACGCGGTAAAAGCGGCGAAAAATTTTAAAAACGTTTACGTCGTAGATACCAAATCTTTATCGACGGGTATCGCTCTTCTCGCGATATACGCAAGCGATCTTGTAAAGAGCGGTTTGCCGATAGAGAAAATTTACGAAATGTGTCTTGCCCGCGTTCCTTTCGTTCAGGCGAGTTTTGAACTTAAACGCATAGATTATCTGTATAAGGGCGGAAGGTGCGGTATGCTTGCTTTGCTCGGCGCGAATCTGTTAAGGATCCGTCCGCAGATTCTCGTTAAAAACGGTAAAATGGTTTCGGGCAAAAAATACAGGGGCAATTACGATCAGATTGTAAGAAAGTATTGTATAGACGTTCTCGAAGAATTTAATACGCCCGACTATAGCCTTGCGTTCGTTACTTACACGACTGCGGCTGACGAGATAGTGGATTTTGCTAAACAAACCCTTTACGATGCGGGATTTCAAAAGGTTTTCGTTACGCGGGCTGGCGGAACGATCACAAGTCATTGCGGCGAAGATTGTTTGGGTATTCTGTATATAAACGACGGAAATACGATAAATAGCTAAGACTGACGAGTTTTCTCCATTATTATTCTTTTACCCCCAATCGGCGAGCGGCGGAACTTTGGTTCCGCCGCTCGTTACGTACGAATAAAACTCAAACTATTCACAAAAAAATTCAAAAATATAAAAAATATGCATAAAAATATGAAAACAATTTCAATATAAGCATAAAATTGTTGACAGGAGCGATTAAAAAGATTATAATCGAATCAAACTGAAAAAAGGTTAGGGACAACTGATATGGAAAAACAGATCAAAAAAGTAGTGCTTGCTTATTCGGGCGGACTTGATACGTCGATAATAATTCCGTGGCTTAAAGAAAATTACGAAGGTTGCGAAGTAATAGCGGTCGCGGGCAACGTTGGGCAGGCGAGCGAACTTGACGGATTGGAAGAAAAAGCGATAAAGACCGGCGCTTCCAAAATTTATATATTGGATCTTACGGACGATTACGTGGATAACTATATTATTCCCACGATGAAAGCGGGCGCTAAATACGAAGAATATCTTTTGGGTACGAGTCACGCGCGTCCCTGTATAGCGAAAGCGCTCGTCGATATAGCGAAAAAGGAACACGCCGACGCTATCGTTCACGGCTGCACAGGTAAGGGCAACGATCAAGTGCGTTTTGAACTTACCATTAAGCGTTTCGCACCCGAGATGAAGATAATCGCACCGTGGCGTATATGGGATATCAAATCGCGCGAAGAAGAGATAGAATACGCCGAAAAGCACAACGTTCCGCTCAAAATAAATAAAGAGACCAATTACAGCAAAGACAAAAACCTTTGGCACTTGTCGCACGAAGGTCTGGACTTAGAAGATACGGGCAACGAGCCGCAGTACGAAAAGGAAGGCTTTCTGGAACTTGGCGTTTCGCCCATAAAAGCGCCCGATGAGCCCACTTACGTGGAGATAGAATTCGAGAAGGGGATACCTACGGCGCTCGACGGCGAGAAGATGTCTGCGAAAAACATTATATATAAACTCAACGAACTCGGTGGCAAGAACGGTATAGGGCTTCTCGATATAGTGGAAAACCGCCTTGTCGGTATGAAATGCCGCGGCGTGTACGAAACGCCCGGCGGCGCGATTCTTTATAAAGCGCACAGCGTATTGGAGAGTATCTGTCTTGATAAATACACTATGCACGAAAAGGAAAAACTTGCGGTGCTGTTCGGCGAACTCGTGTATAACGGACAATGGTTCACGACTCTTCGCGAAGCGCTTTCGGCGTTCGTGGATAAAACGCAGGAGAAAGTTACGGGCAAAGTAAGGCTCAAACTCTACAAGGGCAATATAATAAACGCAGGCGTTTGGAGCAAATATTCGCTGTACAGCGAAGAGATCGCGACTTTCGGCGAAAGCGATTACAACCAGAAGGATTCCGAAGGATTTATCAATTTATTCGGGCTTCCGATGAAAGTTCAAGCGATGCTGGACGCGAAGAACTGCGAAAATAAATAAAAAGACAATATAACGAGTAAAGTCGTCCCGCGCGTGCGAGACGATTTTGCGCTTAAAAAGGTGAGATATGGGAAAACTGTGGCAAGGGAGAACGAGCGGAAAAGTCAGTAAGATAGCCGACGACTTTAATTCTTCAATTAAGTTCGATAAGCGGCTTTTTAAGGAAGATATCGCGGGCAGTATAGCGCACGCTAAAATGCTTGCAAAGTGCGGCATTATTTCAGACTGCGACGCGGCTATATTGACAGATGGGCTTGCTGTTATATTAGACGATATAATGTCGGGTGCGCTCACTATCGACGAAACCGCCGAAGATATTCATACTTTTATCGAAGAAACGCTGACAAATCGCGTAGGCGACGTCGGGAAAAAACTTCATACCGCTCGTAGCCGCAACGATCAGGTAGCGTTGGATCTTCGTATGCACTTAAAGGCTGAAACGACGGAGATTAAAGATAAGATCGCCGCGCTCGTCGGCGCGATAACCTGTAAAGCCGAAGAATATAAGGACGCCGTTTGCCCCGGATACACCCATTTGCAACGCGCCCAGCCCATAACTTTCGGGCATCATCTTCTCGCATACGCGTTTATGTTGTTACGTGATATGGATAGGTTCAGCGATTGTTTTGATCGGATAAACGTGTCGCCGATAGGTTCTTGCGCGCTCGCCGGCACGACGTATAACACCGACAGACAGTTTGAGGCGAAAGAACTCGGATTTAACGGGGTGTCGCAAAACAGTATCGACGGGGTGTCCGACCGCGATTTCGTCGCGGAATTTATCTTCTGCTGTTCGCTTTTGCAGGCGCATTTATCAAGGTTTGCAGAAGAAATAATACTTTGGTCGTCTTGGGAGTTTAAGTTTATTACACTCGCCGACGAGTTTACGACGGGTTCGTCTATTATGCCGCAGAAAAAGAATTCCGATATGGCGGAACTCGTGCGCGGCAAGACAGGCAGGGTATATGGCGACCTTACGGGGATTTTGACCGTGTTAAAGGGTTTACCGCTCGCTTATAATAAGGATATGCAGGAAGATAAAGAACTCGTCTTTGACGCCGTTGACACCGTTAAAATGTGTTTAGATGTGTTTGCGCCGATGGTAAAAACTATGACCGCGCATAAAGAAAGTATGCGTGCGGCGGCAAGCAAGGGCTTTATAAACGCCACAGACCTTGCCGATTATCTCGTAAAAAAGGGCGAACCTTTCCGTTCGGCGTACAAGACCTGCGGCGAAATAGTGAGCTATTGCATACAAAACGGAAAAACGCTCGAAACGCTTGCGCTTGACGAATATAAAAAGTTCAGCGATAAGTTTAATGACGACCTTTATTCCGCTATTGATATATCAAACTGCGTGAATAAGCGTGTAAGCGAAGGCGGTACGGCGGTCGCATCGGTGGAAAAGCAAATCGTCGAAATTAAATTAAAACTGAATATAATTCACTAAAATACATTATTTTATTCAATATTTAATAAATTATTCAAAAAAAATGCAAAAAAAATTTAAAAAGCGCATAAAAACGGTTGACAAACGAAAATAAAAAGAGTAAACTCTGAAATGTAAAACAAATTCAGCCCAAGAAAAGGGCAAAAAGGAGAAAAAATTATGAAAAAACTTATAGCACTTATTATGACGGTTTTAACTGCAGTGGCATGCTGCTTTGCGTTGACCGCTTGCGGAACGAAATACGTAGCGAAAGAGATTCAGAGCGCGGAGGTTGAAGAATACGGTTATTGTATCAAAAAGACCGCGTCCAACCACGATACGATTTTGAAAGCGATTAACGACGTCATCGCTGAAACGGATATAGACGCGGCGGTTACCTACTATACGCAGTATTCGAGCGGAGAGGAGACGACGGTTGAACTTTCTTTCCCCGATTTAAGCAATAACACGGCAGGCACGCTCGATATCTACACCAATTCGGGTTTTGAACCTTACGAATTCATAGATAGCGATGGAAGCACGGTTATCGGTGTAGATATGTATTTAATGAGTCTCGTTGCTGAAAAGTTGAATATGAAAATGACTATTCACGATATAGATTTCAACACCATCGTAGGCGTTATCGCGACGAAGGACAACGCTATTGGGGCTGCCGGTATGACGATAAATGCAGAACGTGCTCAATCTGTTGACTTCTCCGATCCTTACTTCTCGTCCGTTCAATGCATAATCAGCACCGAAGAACAGGCGTTCACGAAGATAAGCGACCTTGCCGGAAAGACTATCGGCGTTCAGAAAGGCACGACTGGTTGGTTAATGATCGACACAGCGATTAAGACCGGCGAACTTAAAGACAGCGGCGCAAGCTTGGTTGAATACGCTAACGGCGGGTTGGCTTTCACCGCTATGAAACAGGGCAAATGCGACGTAGTCGTTATCGATAAGTTGCCCGCTCAGAAATTAGTAAAATAATTCAAAAAAACTTAATGAGTAAAAGCAGAGCGATTAGCCCTGCTTTTACTCGTAAAAGGAAAAAGTATTAATATGTGGGACAGTTTTTACAAGGCGGTTGTATTTCAGGACAGGTGGAGTTGGTATCTCGAAGGTTTAGGCAAAACTTTGCTTATTTCAATAGGTGCTATCGCAATCGGTGTTTTTCTTGGAATCATAGTTGCTCTAATAAAGTATATAAATAAAAAATTCGGAAATTTCAAGATCGGCGCTAAGATTTGCGATGTCTATCTTGCTGTTTTCCGTGGAACGCCGGTTTACGTGCAGTTGCTTATAATGTATCTGATCGTTTTAGTGTTTTTGCCTACAATTTGGGTGGCTATTCTTACTTTCGGCATTAATTCTGGCGCATACGTTGCGGAAATTATCCGTGGCGGTCTTGAAAGCGTAGACGACGGACAAATCGAGGCGGGCAGAGCGTTAGGGCTTAATAAATTGCAAGTTATGCTCAAAATCGTGTTACCGCAAGGTTTCAGGGTTGCTCTTCCGCCTTTGTTCAACGAGTTTATCGCGTTGGTTAAGGAAACTTCTATCGTCGGAACGATAGGCGAAGTCGATTTAACTAAAGTTGCGGAGCGAATCGTCGCAAGGACTTACGAGCCTTTCGTGCCTTATATCTTGATTGCTGCCGTATACCTTATCGTCGTTATAATATTAACCAAACTCTTAAAACTAATGGAAAGGAGACTTGCAAAAAGTGACAGAAAAAAATCTTAAAAAAACGGATATAGGGGAGTCTCTTATCCAGATTAAAGGGCTTTATAAATATTTCGGCGAATTGCAGGTGTTAAAAGGCGTTTCTACCGAGATCAAAAAGGGCGAAAAGGTCGTCATCATAGGACCTTCCGGCAGCGGCAAATCCACTATGCTCCGCTGTATGAACCTTTTGGAAGTGCCGACGTACGGCGAAATTTGGTTTGAAGGCAAACTTTTAACGCCCGTCGATCCGTATTTGCACCCCGAAATAATGCGCCTTTCCAAAACATATAAAAAGTTGATCACGGAAGCGGGGAACGGCGATTACGATTCGCAGGGGAAATTTGACGCCGAGATTATTGCGGATATCAAGAAAAACGATCTTTTAAAACGTTTTGAAGGCAAAGATTATAAATCCGCGATAAAAAAGTTTTACAAGGCGAATTTCTTCAACGTAGATAAGACTCGTCAGAAAATAGGTATGGTTTTTCAGCATTTTAACCTTTTCAATAATCTTACGGTTATGCAAAACCTGACGCTTGCGCCCGTGGAACTTAAATTAAAGACCAAAGAGCAGGCGGAAGAAAAAGGTATGGAACTTTTAAAACGCATAGGGCTCGAAGACAAGGCAAACGTTTATCCTTCGACGCTTTCCGGCGGGCAGAAACAGCGTATCGCGATAATCCGCGCGCTCGCTATGGAACCGGACGTTATGCTTTTCGACGAACCGACTTCGGCATTAGATCCCGAAATGGTCGGCGAAGTTCTGGAACTTATGAAAGAACTTGCGAACGACGGTATGACGATGGTAGTCGTAACGCACGAAATGGGATTTGCGAGAGAAGTTGCGTCGCGTATTCTTTTTATGGACGACGGTATAATAAAAGAAGAAAATTCGCCCAAAGAATTTTTCGATGATCCCAAGGACGAGCGTCTTAAAGAGTTTTTGTCGAAAGTGCTGTAAAAAGCGTTTGGTTTTACGAAATTTTGCGTGCCGAAGGCGTTTTGCCTTCGGCACTTATGTGTTTTACAGAATAAAAATAACAATATTTGAAAAAATAATCGAAAGTAAATTGACAAAGCGGATTTTTTCGTGTAAAATACAATAGATACAATCTGTAACTATAAGGAGTAATGGGCTAAATGAAAAAGGCTTTTTCCTGTAAATTGATAATATTGGTAATCATTTTCGCGCTGTCAGCGGCATTTGCTTTCGCTTTTTACGGAACGCGTACGGCGTTTGCCGATACTTCGATAACTTCCCCATCGAGCGGTTTCAGCGGCGGTCAGTCGATCGTTTTTGAAGATAACGAAGACGACGCCGACGACTACGTTAAAGCGACCGTGAAAACGGGTAACGTCGTTGAGATAACGAAAAAACTCGTCGTTGACGATCTGGATATCGAAATGATATTGCCGGAGACCGTTTCTTCCTTGAAGGTAACGCTCACCTACGACTCCTATTTCGTAAAGGGCGCGTATAAAGATCAATCTTTTGCGACGGAGATCAACAACGCGTTTACTTTTGACGGGTTAAGCGGCGAAATAACGGTTTCTGTCAGAACGGTCGATAACGTTATATCCGTAACGGTAGGGGAAGATGCCCAAACCAAAGACGACGTATATTATAAGATAAAGGGCGCGGACAAATGCGCCGCGACTGTAAAGTTTGCGTTTACTTTGACCGAAGGAACGGAAACCGCAGATATACGCTTCGTATCGGTTGACCAGATGGCTTCAGACGAAAGCGGCGCGTATAAGCAGACTTTTAAACTTACGCGCACGGACGACGACAAAACGGCGATTGAAACGCTTGCGCTTCCGCGCGTTGCCGTAAGCGCCGCGTCGTTGAATAAAAACGAGAACGGCAAAGATCTTAACGCAATCGTCGGTAAAAAATACACGACGAGTTTCACCGTTTATTCGTTATTTGGCGGTGTCGTTTCCAACAACCTTTATCTTGCGACGGACAGCGAAGACGTATGGCTCGATCCTTCTACAGACGCTCCGAAATCAATAATCTTTGATAGTGCAAGTGAGGAGCAGGACGGCGTGCTCGTTCCGTTTGAATTCTACGTCCGTTCCAAAGATATCGAAAAAATCGAAAGTTATTCGGCGTTGTGTTTTGACGTCGATTCCGAAGTCAACGAAGCGCCCAAATATATTGATTACGAATCGAATAAGATCGTTTACGAAGGCTATCAGTATCTCGTCAATAAAGCAGCGGTGAAGGAATATACCGACGCGGATGGCAATACTGTTACGCGCAGTATCCGTCTCGGCGATTCTTTTTCCGTTCCGACTTTAGAAGATCTCGTTTACGACGATTTCGACACTTATGCCAACTTGACTCGTACTGTCTATTACAATACGCCGTCGAGTTCGTTGTTGCAGTCAAGTTCGCTGAGTTTTACGGTGAACGAGGCGGGCGATTACGAATTCTTCGTAGTCTTTAAGGATGAATACGAAAACTCGATGGATAAAGACGATTTCTATACGGCCGACGTAACGGACGACGGCGAAAGGATTTATAAAACCGCCGTATTTACTTTCAAGATCGAAGACGACGCGCCTATCGCGGTGGAAGTTCCCGAAGCGATACAAAGTCAGGGGTATTTGAACGCCAGATATACCGCGACCGAATTCAAGATCCTTTCCGGTGAAAACAAGACCTTTACTCTTTATTATAATTCCGACGTGAACGCTACGGCGGATAGTGAAGGTTGGGTGAAAATTCCCGCTCTCGCCGATATTTCGGAAGATTACGACGAAAACGGCTTTACCTATGCGGATATTAAGGCTATCTCTTACAATAAAGAATATTCGTTTACGCCCGTTAAAGTAGGCGCGTATAAAATAAAATGTTACGTTTCTTCCGGCAGCGCGGTCAGATTCGCGGAAGGTGAAACGGTTATTCCCGTAACGGAAAAATCCACGGTCGTCGTCGTGCCCAGCCATTGGCTCCGCGATAACGTTTGGTCGGTAGTGTTCTTATCTGTCGGCACGCTTGCTTTAATCGGCATAATCGTACTTCTCCTTATCAAGCCGAAGGAAGTTACCGAAACGGATGAAACCGGCGACGCTTTAAAGGAAAAAGCAAAGGCTAAAAAATAAGCCTGAATAACGGCGATAAAGCAGGGCTTCGGAGTTTCCGAAGTCTTGTTTTTTAAGGGATAAAAAATGATAACTTTTATTGCGGATAAAAAATCGAAACTGGTTAAACTCGCGCTTAAAGAAAGCGCCGATCTGTCTTATTCCGCATTGAACAGGTCGCTCCGTAAAAGCGACGTAAAAGTCAACGGGAAGCGCGTAAAAGAAGACGTCGTGTTAAACGTCGGCGACAGGGTGGAGATCTTTTATACCGCACCCAAAACAGAAAAATATAAAGTTATCTTTGAAGATGAAAATATCACCGTCGTGGATAAAAAAGCGGGGTATCTTTCCGAGACGGTATTCAGCGATTTAAGTAGTAAAAGTCAGACGTTTTTTATTCACCGTCTTGACAGGAATACGGCGGGAATAATGATTTTTGCCCACAACGAACAGGCGGAGAAAGAGTTGATTCACGGTTTTAAAAACCGTACTTTCGATAAGTATTATACGGCGATCGTCAAAGGGGTTTTGCCCAAAAAAGAAGACGTTGCAGAAGGTTATCTCGTCAAGGACGCAAAAAGTGCGACGGTCAGGATATTCGACAAGAAAACAGACGGAGCGGTCAGAATAAAAACGGGATATAAGGTCGTCAGATCGGACGGTGAAACTTCGGTTTTAAAAATAAAACTTTTTACGGGGAAAACCCATCAGATACGCGCACATTTGGCGCATTTGGGGTGTCCCGTGGTCGGCGACGGCAAGTACGGCGACAATGCGTTCAACAAGGCGCACGGGGCAAAGGACTTGCAACTTTTTTCCGAGAGTCTGACGCTGTATTTTAATGAGAACGATCTTTTATATTACTTAAACGGCAAGACTTTCTGCCGCGAAAAGGGAGACGATTGATGCCGCAGGACGCTTTTACTCTTCGTTATCTTTGCGAAGAATTGAACGGAATATTAAAGGGCGGCAAAATAAACCGCGTCGCTCAACCCGATTCGGATATAACGGTGTTTACCGTTTATACTTCGTCGGGCATTAAAAAACTGATTTTAGACGTAAATCCCGCCTGCCCGCGCATAGGGCTTTCGGAGTCCGAACCGCCGAGCGGGCAAAACCCGTCGAACTTTTGTATGCTGTTAAAAAAGCATATTTTGTCGGCGACGATAAAGGGTTTATCGCTCGTCGGTTTCGACAGGGTAGTCAAGATAGAACTATTGCCTTCGACAGAATTTTTCGATTCGCCCGAAAAGATTATATACGTCGAACTTATGGGCAGGTACAGTAACGTTATTCTGACGGAAAACGGCAAGGTTCTGGGCGGAAATCGCGGCATCAATTTTTTGGATAATAACGTGCGTCCCCTTATTGCGGGGCTAAACTATAGACTTCCGCCCGTCGGCGATAAAAAAGAGCCGTCCGATTGCGCGATAAAAGAGATTTTCGATAGCGCGGATAAAATAACGGCGGAAAATCTTTGCAAATTCGTTCAAGGGCTTGCAAATTCTACCGCGCAGGAGATTGCGGACGGATTTAATGCAGATGAAACCTTAAAGGGTGCGGTAAATATCGGTGAAAAATTTTACGGTTATTTAAACGATTATATATATCGCACCGTAAAGCGCCCTTGCGTTTTGACGGATAACGGCGAAATAAAAGACGTTTTCGTGTATCCTTATAAAAACATGAAAGGCGTGATAAAAGAATACGGCTTTTTGTGCGATGCGGAAGACGCGTATTTTGCCGAAAAAACTGAGCGTAAACGGTTCGGCGATCTGCGTTCGCGTTTAAGCGGGATAGTGTCGGCGGGGCTAAAAAAGTGCAAAAAACGGCATAACGCCGTCCTTTCAAGGTTGAAAGACGCTGAAAATGCAGAAGAAAACAGATTGAAAGGGGAATTGATACTTTCAAACATTTATAAAATAAAGACCGGCGAAACGGAAGCGGAACTCGACAACTACTACGACGGTACGAAGATCGTCGTCGCGCTCGATAAAAAACTTTCTCCGTCAAAAAACGCCGAAGCGTATTATAAAAAATACAATAAGCAAAAGCGTTCGCTCGCGTCGCTTACACCGCAAAAGGAGAGCGCGGAAGAAGAAGTACGGTATTTGGAGAGCGTGGAAAGCGAACTTTCGCTTTGCGACAGCCTTTCCGATTTAAAAGCGGTGGAAGAAGAACTCGCCCTTTCGGGATTTATCAGAAAACCTTCGCAGAGAAAGGGAACGAAGACGGAGACGGAAAAACCGAGAATTTACGATATTTATGGTTTTAACGTTAAGGTAGGCAGAAACAATGCCGAAAACGACAAGATAACTTTTTCCGCAAAACCGTGGGACTTGTGGTTGCACGCCAAAGAGCATCACTCTTCGCATCTGGTCCTGGAAACGGGCGGTAAAAAAATTCCCGACAGGGTACTCGTTGCTGCGGCGGAGATATGCGCCTATTATTCGCAGGGCAGAGAAGGCGGTAAGACGGAGATAGCGTATTGCGAGCGGAAATTCGTTAAAAAGCCCAAGAGATCGCCGCTCGGGTTTTGCACTTACACGAATTTTAAGTCGCTGATCGTTCAGCCGAACGTTCACGTCGAACTATTAAAGCAATAAGATGGAAATAAAAAACGCGTTAAAATAATTTTACTTGCACCATTAAAACCTTGCGTTTTTTTATTCGTTGTGATAAAATGTTTAAGAATTTTAATTTTTTCGGAGAATTATATGAAATACACTTTTGAAAAAGCGGAAAAAAGCACAGTAAAAATCACGATCACGCTCTCGGCAACGGAGTGGAAAGACGCTATAAGCGCGGCTTACGAAAAGACGAAGGGCAGATATTCTTTGCCGGGATTTCGTAAGGGCAAAGTGCCGAAACATCTTTTGGAAGCCACTTACGGCGAAGGCATTTTCTACGAAGACGCGATAAACGACGCCTTCCCCAAGTATTACGGCGAAGTTCTGGATAAAGAACCTTCTATCGAAGCGGTAGCACATCCCGACGTCGATATCAAAAAGATAGACGAAAAAGGGCTTGTTATCGAAGCGGTGGTCGCTGTGAAGCCGGAAGTCGCTCTCGGCGAATATAAAGGTATAAATTTCAAGAAAAATAAGTATAATGTTAAAAAGAGCGATATCGACGATGAACTTAAACGCTTGCAGGAGCGCAACTCCCGTATGGTGGAAGTCGAAGGCAGGGCTGTCGCAGACGGTGACACCGTTATTATTGATTATTCGGGCAGCGTTGACGGGGTTAAATTCGACGGCGGCACGGCGGAAAAGCAGACGCTCGTTATCGGCAGTAAGACTTTTATTCCCGGATTTGAAGAGCAACTTATCGGTATGAATAAGGGCGACGAAAAGGATATAAACGTCAAATTCCCCGACGATTATCACGCGGAGAACTTAAAGGGTAAAGACGCGGTTTTCGCTATTAAACTTCACGAAATAAAGAAGAAGGAACTTCCCGAGATCAACGACGAATTTATCAAGGACGCCGTCGGTGCGGAAAGTCTTGAAGATTACAAAAAAGAGATCAAAGAGCGCTTGTCGAAACAGAACGCCGATAAAGCGGAAAGAGAACTCGAAGACGAGATTATCAAGAAGATTTCCGAAAACGCCACGGTAGAGATACCGGACGCGCTCGTGAACAATCAGATAGACCGTATGGTTCAGGAAATGGAATACCGTATGTCTTATCAGGGGCTTAAACTCGAAGATTATTTAAAGTATATCGGTAAAACGATGGAC
>JAGAEX010000021.1 GCA_017612915.1 Clostridia bacterium
AAATACATATAAAATCGTGGATTGAAAAAAGTCAACAACGGTTTTACTCGTGCTGACTTTTTTGGCATTTACTGTGTTAAAAAATTTACATATTGTATTTTACTTTTCCTTATAACTCATAATTTCCAGCGAAGAGCGTCTGCTTTGTGCCTAGTAAAATCACTTCCGCCGTGGTGTTTGCAGGAATAGTTATCGTATATTTAACTTTATCGCCTTTTCTTTCCCATTTACTTGCTATTTTGCCGTAAATACTGTCGTATTCGCACTCGGCAAATTGTATATTACCGCCGACTTTGGGTTCTATTATAAAATGTCTGTCGCCCGCAACTTTTATTCCGCACATTGTGTCGAAAAGCCACTCGCAAACAGCGCCCTTACTGTAATGGTCAAGCGACGCGACGCCGCCTTGCGCTTTTGGACCTTCCCAACTTTCCCAGATAGTGTTTGCACCCGTTTTCGGCATAAACAACCACCCCGGCATCTCTTCGTTAAGAAGAAGACGGTAAGCGTATTCTATGTCTATATCGGCAAGAACGTAAAGAATAAACGGCGTTGATAAAAAACCCGTGCCGAGTCGCCAACCGTAATTATCGAGTGCTTTTATTAAACGCTTTTTCGCAAATTCGGTCTGCTTTTCGTTTAACAACTTTAAGTATAGCGGGCGAACGAGTTTTGCCTGTCTGTCGGTGTCTAGAGTGTTTTTCTCGGTTTCTACCAAGTGTTGATAACCCACTCTCGTTATATCCGCGTATTTTTTATAATACTCGGCGTCTTCCGTCTTGCCTAAAAGACTTGCTATT
The DNA here is from genome assembly GCA_017612915.1 of Clostridia bacterium. GTDB lineage: Bacteria > Bacillota > Clostridia > Christensenellales > Borkfalkiaceae > UBA1259. Next base: position 801 of record JAGAEX010000021.1, read on the forward strand.
TTCTCCATATATTCCAGCATATAGACGATATAAGCCGTAGTTTCTTCAGGATGCGGACATATAAAGTCGGAAATGGCAAACGCTTTCACGTCAACGGGTTCCGCCCACTCGCCGTAAGACTGACCGTAATTTGAAATCATTTTGCGGTATTTATGCTTTAACCCCGTAGGCAAGCCGGTTAAATAATGCTTACCTATGGTTTTGATTTTATATACAGCATACCTACGCATAGCGTCGTAATTCTCTTCTAAAATGCGCCTATCTCCGTATTTTTCGTAAATGCGGTAAGGGATAAGCACGCCCGCGTCCGACCAACCCGCAGAACCGTCCATATTATTCATATAGAAGTCTATACCGCCCTTTGGGGTTATCTGACGGAACTTGCCGTTACTGCGCTGTCCGTCGCACATATCGGCGGTATATTTTCTCGCAAATGCCGCGTAATCGAAAAAATAACTTGCGGTGTTTACGAAAATCTGCGCGTCCCCCGTCCAGCCGTGTCTTTCTCTCGTGGGGCAGTCGGTAGGCACGTCGGCATGATTGTTTTTCGTTGACCAACGCGTGCTTTCGACGAACTTATTTATTAAATTGTTTGAACAGTTAAATTTAAGCGTTTCCGTCATATCCGAATACACCGCTATTGCGGTAAAATCTTCGGGGTTAAACTCGATATCCGTTTCGATAAGAGCGTACTGAAAACCGAATATGGCAAACTTAGTTTTATACTCGTTAAGTCCGTCTTTCGCCGTATAGATTATTTGTTGTAAGGGCGTAACCTTGGTGCGTTTTTTGTTGGCACATTGGATATTCTTTTGCGTAAACTCACCGCTTTCGTCAAACGTTTCGCCGAAACGGAGTTTAACCGTCTGACCGCTTTTTGCGTTTAGCGTAAAAGCGATATAACCCGCTATATTCTGCCCGAAATCGAGAACCGTCGCACCTTTCGGCGTTTTTAATATGGTAGGCTTAAAGGTTTCGTGTTCGGTAACGGCAACGTTATTGGACGAAGTCGGAAAGACCTTTTCTTTTACGACCTTTGCTTTTCCGCGATAAGAAGGGAAAAGCCTTGCGTCAACCACTTCGCCGTCCTTGTTGTCGGCAAAGCGAATTGCCCCGTCGTCAGACCACGACCATGACTCGTCTGAATTCACGGCAGTAATTTTTCCGTCTTTACCGTATAGTTCTAACTGTGCGTATAATTTAGTCTGCGTGCCGTATTGGTTTTTTCTGCCCCATGCGCCGCAACTTCCGCGATACCAACCGTCTGCAAGTTCCACGGTTATCTCGTTTTCGCCCGCTTTAATAAGTTCCGTAACGTCGCAAGACTGCAACTGTATGCGTTTTGTATAATCAGTATGCCCCGGTGCAAGACAGAAATTGCCCGCCTTAACCCCGTTTATTTTTGCTTCGTATAAGCCGCAAGCGGTGATATACAGCCGCGCTTTTATAATGTCGCCTATACTGAAAACCTTTTTAAAGCAGTCCACGGGATAGCGGATTTTCTTGTTTACGCGGTAGTTTCCGCTTATCCATTTTGCCGTGAAATCGTAAGGGGAAAGCAGCCCCGTTTCAAAAAACGCACTCGTCTTTTCGCCTTCGTTATCATTTTCGTCCCAAAGTGTAACAGACCACTCCACGCGCTGACGTGAAATGGGTTTTTCGGGATATTCCGTCGTCATTTTCCCTGACAAAACCTTGCCACTGTCCCAAACGGTTTTGCCGCCGGATACCGCCACGATACGGTACGCCGTTTGCGTTATTCCGCCATCGCAATTCCAAAATAAACGGGGGTTTTTAATATCTATCCCTACGGGGTTTATTAAGTGTTCTGTTTTAAGGTTAACTGCTTTCATAGTTTATACCTTACATTTGTTTTGCGGAAAGTTCCGCTTGAATTTTCTGATAGAACACTTCGCCTTTCTCTTTTTCTTTTTCCCAAGCGCTATTATCCGCCGCCACACGACTTTCTTCTTTTTTCTTTCTCTCGGCAAGTTGCTTTTCCGAAAGTTTAGAAAGTTTCGCGGTCTTTTTTTCTTCCGCCTTTTTAAGTTTTGCCTTCTGTTTTTCTCTTACAAGGCGTTCTTTTTCGGCTTTAATCGTCTTTTTCTCTTCTACTTGCTTTTTATGCTTTTCAAGTTCTTCTTCATAGTTTAAGTTCTTTTTAGCGCATTTTTCTTTTAATTCTTCGGCGAAGACTTTTTCAGTTTCTTCCATATATTTTTCTTCGTCGCGTGCCGCCTGTATTTCGGGGGCTACCCAGGTTTCCCCGCGTTCTTCCGCCGCCGCTTTTCTGCGCTCTAATATAATCTTCTGTTTGCGATTTATCGTTTTTTCGACCGTTAAGAACACCAAAAGCCCCGCAAGGATAAGCCCCGTTATAGATTCTAATCCAACGAACGAGAAGGTTATGACGTTTTTAACGAGTTCGGGTTGCTCTGCCGCTATCGTTTCGCCTCCGATAATCTCGGGCGGAATATATCCCGCGCCGGAAATCATAGCGTTAAACACCGCCGTAGCCACGCCGATTATTGCCACCGCTATTATGTTGTAAATTGACATTGCCGTTCCGTCGCAACGGATACCGCTCTTCCACTCCACGTGGTCAAGACCGTCCGCAAAAAGCGCCATAAACACGTAAGCGCAAGGCAGACCACCGATATTTTTTATAAACTGACCTACAAGGACTATGTATAAATTCGTCGGCGCTATCCAACATATCGCACTGCCTAATGCGTAAAGAATAAACCCGAAAAGAGTAACGTTTCGTTTGCCGAATTTTTTTGCTAACGGCCATACCGCAAATATGCCTATACCCATAGGTATTCCGCCTATAACGGAAACGAGCATTTGAGTAGTTCCGTCATTATACGTGCCTAAAACGTAGTTACAGTAATATACGAGTCCGAGATTTTTAAGCGACATTGCAAAAGTGTAAATAAGAAAATACGCAAACATAATGAGCATATATTTATCGGTCAAAACGATTTTAAGTTGCGTAAGGAAGGGGATCTTCTTTTCTTCCTGCCCCATCGTTTCTTCGGTAACGCGTTCTTTGGTGAAATAATATTCTAGAAGGGTAAAAGGAAGTGCAAGCCCGGATAAAACAGCCATAACTATTATCCACAGCGATTTGTTTACGCCGAGAATAGGCATTATAATCATCGGGAAAATAAGGGCAACCAAAATACCGCTCATCATAATCGTAGCGATTTGATTAAATACCGAAAGTCCGCCGCGCTGAATAGTATTTCTGGTGGACAGCGGACACATAAGGTTATGGCTCATATTGTAAATGGTATATGCAAACGAATAGAAAAGGTTATAAGATACCATAACCCAGATAACCTGCAACGTTTCGTTGCCACTCGGTACTATAAATAAAAGCAATCCCGTTATAAACAATAACGGCGCGGAAAACAGTAGCCACGGGCGTGCCTTACCTTGTTTTGTCTTGGTTCTGTCGATAATATAACCCATAACGACGTTGGTTATCGCGTCTATGATTTTAGACACGAGCGGAAAGACTACCAAAAACGCGCCGCCCCAAACGGTAGTGAGTTTTAAAACGTCTGTGTAATAGACGTTAAGATAGGTAGCGAGAACGGCGTTAAGTAAAAGCGCACCGCACGGCCCTATAAGGTAGCCGAGCCATTTTTCCGCCCCCGTAACGTTTTTCGAGCGGACGCGACTGTTAAAAATCTTACCGCCGAGCATTTTGCCTTTTTCCATTTATTTATCCCCCTTTGTCGGTATTAAAGGTGCTTTTATTTTAGAACAAAAGCACTTTATCCCTTTAAATATTTTTCCGTTAGAAAGATGTGCAAAACCTTTCGCAAAGTTGTACGGGAATTTTTCACCTGCGGACATAGACATAGAGATCAGCGAATTGCTTTCAAGTATGCGTTTTAAGAATATCGCACCCTTTATCTTATTGTCCCGTTCCGCCCCGTCGGGCATCTTCTTCGCCTTTTTTAAATCCTTTTTGGCAACCGAAAGTATGGCGTTATAAAGTATTTTCCCTAAAAAGGTCGCTTTTAAGTCTGTAAATCTACTCTCGACCGTTATCGGCTTGATTTTATGAACGGGCGGAATTTTAAGGTTTGACATCTCTTCGTAAACGTCGTCCGTAAGTTTATCAAACTCTGCTTTGCCGTAAACCGCGCTAACTCTTTCTGAATACGGTTTTTCCGCTTTTTCGCCTTGCACCGTTATAATTTCTTCAAGTTTTACCGTATTAGCGTCCGAACAGATTTCAAAACGGTATTCTCCGTCCGATAAAACCCAACGTTTTTCTTTAACATTATAATATCTTAAATCTTCTTTAGCAATAAATATATCTACGGTTTTGCTTTCGCCTTTTTTAAGGTAAACTTTTTTAAACCCTTTAAGTTCTTTTATCGGCCGAAAAACGTCTTTTGGTGCGCAAACGTAGGCTTGCACTATTTCCGCACCGTCGAAGTCGCCCGTGTTTTTAATCGTGCATTTTAACGAGTATCCCTTTTCGTTTTCAATAACGTTAACGTCGCTATAATCAAAAGTAGTATAGGAAAGCCCGTAACCGAAAGGATAGCGGACGGGTTTATTCACCGTTAAGTAGTAGCGGTAGCCGACGAAAACGCTTTCTTTATAAATCTCGTTTTCACTTTTAGAAAACTCACTTCCGAAAGGCACGTCTTCGTATTTTTCAACCCAAGTTTCCGCAAGTTTGCCGCAAGGCGATTTCTTCCCGAAAAGGAGATTAAAAGTCGCAGTTCCGCCGTTTTGCCCTGGCAAATACATATCGAGAATAGCGTTTACACCGTTTTCAAATGGCAATTCTATGGAAGAGCCGCCAAACAGCACCACTACTATTTTTTTACCGGTTTTTATAAGCGCGTTTATAACTGCAAGTTGATTTTCGGGAAGACGCATGCTTTCTCTGTCGCAACCTTCGCTTTCCACGTAATCGGTAAGCCCCGCAAACACTACGATTTTATCAAATTTTTTTGCTTTTTCCACCGCTTGCGAAATAAACTCTTCGTCAGGCGTTAAACTGTTTTCCGCGTATCCGCGGCAGAATACGTAATCTACCTTTGCGTTATCAAAAGCGTCTTTCGGGGTAGTAAGTCGGGCGGGATTTATCATAGAACTCCCCGAACCTTGGTAGCGCATTTTATCGAACAGGTCGCCCACTATAAGCAGTTTTTCGTTCGGGTTAAGGGGAAGCGTTCCGTCGTTTTTAAGTAAAACGGCGCAGTCTTCGGCTATCTCGGCGACAAGTGAGTGATGTTCTTCCCAGTCAATTTCTTGCCCCTTAACATTGTTTTCATAACGGTTTGCAAGCGTCAATACGTTTTTAACCGCTTTATCTAACTCTCCCATAGAAAGTTCGCCGTTTTCTACCGCGTCTTTTATCCATTTTCGGCAAGCGGGAGTATCGCCGGGCATCTCTAAATCAAGCCCGTTCTTAACACCTTTTACTCTGTCGTGCGTTGCGCCCCAGTCGGACATTACTAAACCGTTATATTCCCACTTTTTACGCAAAACGTCCGTAAGCAACCACCCGTTTTCGCTACAATATTCTCCGTTCGCTTTATTATAGGCGCACATAACCGTATGCGGGTTACTTTCTTTGATAATCATTTCAAAGGCTTTCAGGTAAATTTCGCGTGCCGCTCTTTCGTCGCAAACGCTGTTTCCCATAAAACGGTAGTTTTCCGCATTGTTTAAGGCAAAGTGTTTTACCGAAACGCCGACGTTTTTACTTTGCAAACCGTTTACTTCTGCCGCACCTAACTTTGCGGATAAATACGGATCTTCGGAAAAATACTCGAAGTTTCTGCCGCATAACGGATTACGCTTTATACATACGCCCGGCCCCAAAACCACGTCAACGCCGTAATGCAGGCTCTCTGTTGCGATAGCGACGCCCATTTTGTAAAGTTTATCTTCGTTCCAACCGTTTGCGGTAGTTGCCGCCGTCGGAAAAGCCGTTGCGGGCTCGCTACCCGTAACGCCGTTATCTCCGCCCGATTTTTGCACCCGTAGTCCGTGCGGGCCGTCGGACATTTTTACAGGCGGAATTTTAAGGCGCGGCACGGCGTTGGTATTCATAAAATTATGCCCCGAAACCAGTGCGATTTTTTCTTCAATTGTAAGTTCCGAAAGGACGCTTTCGATATCCATTATTCCGCTCCCATTATTTCTACTCTAATTATATAACTAAATCGTAGCCATATTATTGCATATTTGTTTCAAATATGATATATTTGTTTTAAGGTGAAATTATGAAAAAAGGCGATTTAGAATATCTTTGCACTAATCTCGGAAACCTTACGGGGATACCGATAAGGCTTTATCACAAAAACTCTCTCGTTTTTTACTACTCTATCGTAAAACTCTCTAAAGATCCGTTTGAAAAATATAAGGACAACGCCTTTAAGGCAAACCGAAACGTAGAATACTTTATCTCCCCGTTTTTCGATTATTACGGCATTGTGAGTTTCGGCAACAGAAAAATAGTGATAGGTCCTACGAGAGAAGTGGAACTTTCCGAACAGGAATTAAAAAGGCTTGCGTTTGAAACGGGAGTTCCCCATTACGAAATCGAAGACTTTATCGCAGCAATAAAAAGCATAAACAAACTGCCGCTTTTAAATATCGTGCAGATACTTTGCACGGTCAATTTTGTATTAAGCGGCGAAAAACTGTCCCTTGAAAAGTTAGCGATTTTAGATATAGAACAAAATTTGCTTAAAGACAAACTTGAAACGGAAGAAGCGGTAAGGACTATTGAAATAGCAAACGAAACGAAGGTGCAAACGCCCGTTCACAACACGCTTGCACTTGAACAAATGCTTATAGATATCGTTCGTAAAGGGGACGTTACGGCATTAAAAGATTTTATAGCAAAAGCGCCTGCGGTAAAAAGCGGAATTGTTGCAAAAGACTATCTCAGGCAAGCAAAAAATACCTTTATCGTTACGGCAACGCTCGTTTCCCGTGCGGCGATCCACGGCGGTATGGATACAGAAAACGCACTTTCTTTAAGCGACTCTTATATACAAAAATGTGAAATGTCCACGTCTTCTGAAAATATTACCAACTTGCAATACAGGATGATTTTGGATTATACGGAAAGAGTGGAAAAAATAAAAATCGGCAACACCCCGTCTAAATTAGTCTCGAATGTTGCAAATTACGTTCGCCATCATCTATCCGACGCAATTACGACGGACGATATTGCAAAAAGTTTGTTTATGAGTAGGAGCAGGCTTTCTACTGAATTTAAAAAGCAAACGGGAGAGGGCGTATACGAATTCGTGATAAGACAAAAAATCGACGAAGCGAAAAGACTTTTAAGATATTCCGACAAACACGCCGCGGACATAGCCTTTTATCTGGGGTTCTCTTCACAAAGTCATTTTATAAGGGTGTTTAAAAAATACGTTTTCTTAACCCCCAACGAATACCGCACAAAGCGGTGATTAAAATAAAAAAATATTCATTTTGCACCCTAAATATAAACCCAACGGTAAATCCGTTTTTATAAATTGCCTGAAAAATACTGGCGTTTTGGTCACCAGAAATGGTGACCTTTTTGGTTGCCTGCTTTTATTAAGCGTTATAAAAGTTATAATTCGGTATGAAAATTACGCAAAATACGGCGAGTAAACCGTAAAAATTGCGTAAATTATGCAAATTAGGTAATATGCAAACCCTACATCAGGGGCATATATATTCTCCTAAGGCTCAGTTCGGGGTTCGATTCCCTGTGGGGACGCCAAAAGCGGGATAGGTTCTTCTATCCCGCTTTTAATATTGCGGGTGATTTAATATGCAGTGCGGTCGTCATATGACGGACAACCTTGACGGTCAAGGCCATCGTAGCGATAGCGGAGATGCTACTGCCCGGGAGTACCAAAAAACGACTGATTCTCTCAGTCGTTTTTCTTTAATTATAAAATTCCTTAGGAATATAATTCTTAAATAAATTACTGTTGTTTTTTAAAACATTAAAAATATATTTATCCAGTGAAATATCTAGGTCTTCAATTTTTAAGTCCAAAATGATTTTGCCATTAGAAAGTCTTGCTTTATCATTAATTAATTTAAATGACGTTTGTCTTATATCATATTTGCTAAGGATTTCAGTAAAAATATCAAAAATTAAGTCAAAAGAAATAATGTCCTTATTTATTCTATTATTGAAAATTTTGAAAAACTCGTCAATACTTAAGGGTAATAAATGCTTTAATTTTATTTGTTGCATTGAATTAAATGCTTGAAGATTGCTGGCATGCACATATTCATTTCTTAAAATATAAATCCTAAGCAAGTCTAGCGATAACTGCTTTTCAATTTTTGCAAATTGCTCCTGTAATTTTTTTGGAGATGAAAATATTTCCGCTATTTTTTTTAATTCAAGGCAAAAATAAGGATTTTTTATTTTGCTGAAATCAAATGTATTTTCACATACTTGCTTAATAAAGTTTTCTAGTTTAACTCCTGGTCCTGCATAATTTTTATAAGCATTTTCTAATGTGTTGGTAGCGTCGCTTAAAATGATTTTTGCTGATAACATTTTAGGGAGTATAAATTCAACGCTAACAAATCCTTTTTTCCTACCAGATAAACTCATTAATGATTCTAAGGCAATCCAATTGTCAACAAATGACGATGGTGTCATTACATCCTTATCCTTTTCCGCATAACTAATAGTATTTAAGATAGAATGGTATGCGGGTTTATTGAGTTCCTTAAGTTTATCTAAATTTTCTACTGAAGGAATTAAATTTTGAATATATGGCGTAGGCCCAGTATATTTGTTTATTTCGTCGAAAGAAACTTCAAATGCTTCATCAAAATATTTACTATTAACAATTATATTCTTCTCTCTTAAAAAATCAATGTTACTGTTTTTATATAGACGCAAAATATTGAAAAGTGATTCTATTCGTACTAAGTTTTCTTTTATCAAATAAAAGAAATCGATTGTATTATTATCATAAACCTTACAGTAAGTTACATCATCTCTTTCTTCTATTTTTTGTTCTTTTAATTCAAATAATTCACGTCCAGTAAATTTGAGTTCTTTTATAGGTATCAAAACATCGAAAGAATCATTGTTTCCATAATAGAGGTAGTCTATAAATGCCGTAAAAGAAGTAAATTTATTTGATTTATATTGTTTAAGTATATAAGTTAAAAATAAATAATTGTTTCCACCAGCAAGCAATTCGTTTATAAATAAGTTGATTATATTAAGCGATTTTTCATTAACTTCATTTTCTGCATGAAATTTCAATAGTAATTCGTAAACTGATTTGTTATATTTTTTTGAATAGTGAGCATTAGCATATTCAAAAAAAGCTATTTTGTCTGTTATGGAAATAGCATTACCTTCAGTCATGCTTTTAAGTTCTAAAAGAATTCTTGCATAAGCTAAATAATTCGATTGTCTTAATACAACATCATTTGACATAAATTCATAAAAATTATTTATTAATTTTTGTGAATGTTCTGCAATTTTATTGTTCTGTAATTCATTTTTTAATGTATGAATAATTTCCTTAATACAATATGTAAAACAATTACTGGTAGGCAATTTAAGGTATGAAGTCTTACGACTAGTTTTACTATCAAATACTGTAATAAAAAAAGATTCAAAGGTACTTTGTTGTTTTTTTTCTTCGGTAATATAACTTTCCATTTGTTTCTCCAAAATCAAACTATAATTTGTTTTATAAATGAATATTATACATCAAGTTATCTTCACGGCCATTGTCGTACAAAAATACTTTTTGGTCGTAATTAAAGGCTGACTTTCTTTCTTTTTAATATTTTATAGTTTTTATTCGCCAAGGGGCGAAGCTGATTTTACTTCTTATGTCTATAAACGAAGATTCGGCGTAATAAACTTCGAAATCAATTGCATTTCTATCCTTACGGATTTTAAATTGATTTTCATTATAGGTATTCGCTGGTACAAGAAAACAATGCAATTCCCGTTTTTTATTATCGTTCAAAACAATCCACCAATCATTAAGTAAAACTGACACGTCGGGATTTGCCCAATAATAACGCCCGTTTTTATTAAGAGACGCAAAAGTGCATTGTTTAGGAACAGAAATTCCCGCTTTTTGCAAAAATAAAATTGCATCGGATTTCTTAATGGTATCTTTTGGTTCTACAAGATCTTGCCTTGTTTCCGAAACGATTGCAACCTTCGAGCCATTTTCGACAGTTTGAAATTCATTATAATATTCTTGCAAATTCTTGCCGTTGTATTTGAAAAAAATAGGACCTGCTATGCCGTGTTTCTTTCCTGTAAGCATTTTTGCAAGGGTAGTCATATACATAATTTCACCGTCATATTCAATCCGACGGTCATCAACTATGGTACAAGTTATAGAACCGTCTTTAACGTATTCTAAAACTGCACCTTTTGGGATATGACATTTTTCAAAAGAAAAGAATTCCCCTCGGGTTATTTTTTCTATCTCTTCGGCAACCGCCTCTTCTTTTCTTTCTGCCGCAGTTGGCTTTATTATTTTTAATTTATCAGAACAATTATGAATTTTCGCCATAAGTTCCAAAAGAGAATACGCCTCTTCTTTTGACATGGCGTAAAACTCACGAACACGTTTTTTACCGTTAACGGTTTCAATCGCTCTTAAAGTGGGATTTAATCTATCAATTATTTCGTGAACACTTTTATCAGACAAAGGTGTTTCAACCTCGTAAGTGGCGTATACTCTAAACGCAAACGGCATGCACTCGCTACGGTTTAACTGTTCTAGCCTTTCTTCAATATTAGTCGCGTATCCGATTTTTATATAATCGGGGAAAGATGGATTAGTTAGTATGTAAATATATCCGTGGTTTTTCATTTTTATTTCTCCAGTATTAAACTACTAATTTTTTCTAACAGTTTTTCTCTATTTTTCTTCTTTAGTTCGCATTCCCATATGCGTAAGACGGTCCAAGCCTTTTTTTGAAGAGTTTCAGTGACAAATGCATCGTGGCGCTTATTATAATCTCGTTTTGCGTTCCAAAAAACGGAGTTAGTGCTCGGCGTAACGTTGCGGCAGTCATGACCGTGCCAAAAACATCCGTCAACGAATACGGCGATTCGTTTTTTAGGGAAAACAAAGTCAGGTTTTCCTGTTAGGGGATAAGTTCGTCGCCACCCCTTAATATGCAATTCTTTGAAAATCTCCATCATCTTCAGCTCGGTCGTTTTGGTATTTTTGCTTTTTATGGCTCTCATTACTTCCGAGCGTTTCTCAGTGGAGAAAACGTCGCTCATACGGACCTCGTTTCAATGGCTCTTTTGATTAGTTCCACTAAGTGCTCGATATTAAAAGACAGCAAAGAGTTTTTGTTAACTTTTACTTGGTAAGCAGGTTTATAACCGTAAGGGCGATGACTCGGGATATAAGTAGCTGGAACGTTAGTGCTAAAATCAATAAAAATGAATTTTTGGTCTTTGGTTGAAATCCCTAAGAACAGAGAATTGCTTCTAACAAGCTTGTTGTATTTATCGTCACGTAAATCCATTTGCCCGTATTTAGTCCAATAACCCGTATAGTCGCTCATAAGTTCGAGTAAAACGTTACGCCCCTGCCAAGAGACTAAACAGTCGCTACCTGCGGACACTTGTTTGTTCGCTAAAATCTTACGTTCTTTATCAGCACCTGCTCCCGTGATTTGTAAACCTTTCAAAGCAAGTTGGGTCATTACGTCATCCTCAAAAACCCAAGAAGCCACGAGATCTTGCGCATATTCCATATAAGAACGACCGTCCTTATTGTGACCGCAGGATAATAAATTCGCATACGTTTCGGGATGGTTGTCTTTTAAGGCTTGTTCATCCCCGGCAAGAATAAGCAAATTTTCTTCGGAATAATTTAATTCCGTTGCTTTTCTTATTATATCGGGATAATAAGCTGATAATTGTGCGAATGCTCCCATTCTATTTCTCCATCAAATCTTTTATTTTTTGGTAATTGTGATGGAATTGCATGCACCCTGGAATTACCTTTCTAGGACTATGCCATTGAACGAAACCGAAAGGTAACTGAATGGTGCTGCCACCAGTTTTATTACCGTATTCAGCGGTTTTGGTTAATTTTTTCTTTATATCTTCTATGTAGTACAAGTCGTCCATATCATTTTCGGCAAGCTCGTTTCTATACCAAATTACGTTTGCCCAATCAGACTTGTTGGACGCGAGACCCGTAGTAAAACAAAAATCGAATATTTCCGCCATATTTTCATTAAACCAGTCGAGTAACGCTTTAGATAAAGCGGGATCGTATTTTTCCAAAGTTTCTTTAGTTAAGCGATGCTTTCGTATTTCATACGCTTTATTTTTATCGCCGTACGTGTTGGCGACGTCTCTCGTATCGTCAGCAGTTCCCCAGTAGAGTGAAATGGCTCGTTTAACATTATCGGGAATGGTTTGGTTAAATTGCTTTTCAAAACCTTCAACGAATCTATCGACACCGATAAGAAAAACTTGACCGCCGGCACTCTTTTTAATGGAAATATTGATGCTAGATCCGTCTTCCAAGTAAACGTGCATATCAGATTTAGACTTGGTTTTACCGCCTAAAACGCAATCCACGTCGGTTTCTTTTAAGCCGCCGAAGTCAATCGACTTTATTTTTGCATTAGGCTTTTTACCGCAGATTAAAATGCGTGTCTTCAAACTATCGTCGTTTTCCGTTATAGCTTCTACAAGCGCTTCGTTTTCATGACCGGATAGTTTCGCATGTTTCCAACCTTCGGCTCTATTCCTTTGACTCATTAGTATCTCCTTTGGCTTATTACTCCAATACTTTTTTCATTTCTTCAGCTATTTCCTTAACGATAGGAATACAAACGGAGTTTCCAATCTGCTTATATACCTGCTTCGGCGTCTTTTTCAAAGGAAACTGAAAGTCTTCGGGAACCCCTTGCAGTCTCGCCGCTTCTCTCTGTGTGATTTTCCTTATAGAAAAATCATCCCAAAAGAAAGGAATCCTTTCGTAAGGGCTGCCCATTGCCGCAAGTAAAGTGGGACATATGCCGTCGCGCCCTTTTGAAAGTCCCCAATCGGTAAAACGATAAATTCGATGCTTATCCGTCATAAACGCCACCATTTCATTCCACATTTTATGATTGTCCATGTAGTATGAATCCGGTTGACGCTCCTTGTCAAAAAACGAAAAAGCGTCGCGTTTTAATTCTCTCTCCAATGGAAATTCAAATTTTTCATAAGCTGCCTTATTCTTGAATGCAACCATATATATACGATTTCTTTGTTGTGGTATACCGTAATCGCTCGCATTCATTACCTTGTATTTAACGTGGTATTTTAGTTCTGCCATCGTTGATAAAATCGTAGACAAAGTATTGCCGTTATCGTGTTTCACCAAGTTAGCGACGTTCTCAAAAAACACCGCAATCGGTTTTTTAGCCGCAATAACTCGAGCCGTCTCGAAAAACAAGTTGCCTCGCGGGTCTTCAAATCCTTTTTGCAATCCCACGGACGAAAAGGCCTGACAGGGGAATCCTGCGACCAACACGTCGAAATCTGGAATCGTATCGGTCGAAACGTCCTGAATATCTCCTTCAACGAGATAGTTTTCACCGAAATTTAATCTATAAGTTCTGCAGGCGTATTTATCAATCTCGTTTGCCCAAACGATCTTATATCCAGCCTGTTCGAACCCAAGGTCAATACCGCCTATACCGGCAAACATACTCGCTATCGTTAGCTTCTTTCGCATACGTCTCCAAAACGAAAGAAGCCGCTCGACGACGGCTTTTCTTTCGCCCAAATTTTTTAGTCTAATACCTTTTCTATTTCTTTCGCTATAGCGATAGAGAGTAACGGAGGCACCGCATTGCCTATTTCCAAGTTTTTAGTCGATCTAGAACCGTAGAACTTATAATCGTCAGGGAAACTTTGAAGTCTAGCGCCTTCTCTAGTCGTCATTGCCCTAGAATCTCTGGGATGCACGCATCTCGACGAAGACGGCGTGGCAAAGTTTCTAGTAACCGTTGGTGCAGGCTTTTTCCACCACATTTTCGCATACGTGTTTCCATATCCGCTTTTAGGTCTTATGTCTTCTGGTAAATCGTTTTTATCACCGCCGTCCGGCAAAGCTTCCATTATTCGAATCAAATGCTCACCGTTAGTTGGAGCAACGTTATCGGTTAAAGAGTCGCTATTTGCCCTCAGGTATTTTTGGAATTCGTTTTTAGGTTCGCTTGCATATTGAGTCTCTTCTTGTCCGCTTTTTAATACGGGCAAATCGGAGAAAGCGTCTTCTATCGTTAGATACGGCAACAATCCCTCGCCGTGAGTAGGTGCAGGATACTCGAAAGTGTTCTTACCTTTCATTCCTACAAGTATCACGCGATCTCTATATTGGGGAACTCCGTAATCGACGGCGTTTAAAACTTTACTTTTAACGTCGTAACCGAGTTCTCGAAATTTCTCTTTTATTAATTCAATCAACGTCCCGCCTTGCATACTTAAAAGCCCAGACACGTTTTCGAACACAAATGCTTTAGGCTGTACGATTGATAATACCCTGCAATACTCTTCGAATAAATGTGCTCTGTCGTCCATTTGTCTTTTACCCAAAGTAGAGTACGACTGACAAGGCGGGCCACCTACTATAAGGTCGACCCCATCGCCCACGTGTTTTTTAAGTTCTTCTTCGGTTAAATCCCTAATATCACCTTGAATCATGTCGACGGTTGGATGATTCATTCTATACGCCGTCGCTATATCCTTATCGTATTCGTTAGCCATAACGATTTTGAAGTTTTCGTTATGAGCAAACCCGTAACTTAATCCGCCTACTCCGGCAAATAAATCTATAACTTTATATTTTCTCATATTTGCTCCTTATTGTTCCTCAGTTTCAGTTAATTCCATAATATCTTCCAAGCTACAATCTAACGCTTTACATATCCGAACCAATATATCCGTGTTAACGTTCTCGTTTTTCCCAAGTTTAGCAATAGATGACGAACTTATGTTCGCGCGTTGTTGTAATTCGCCTTTTTTCATGTTCTTGTCAATCAAAAGTTTCCACAACTTTTTATAACTGATGGCCACGACGACACCTCCTTTTTTCGTCAATTATATTATATGCCTAATTAATATTTTTAGCAAGAAAAATCTTTGCATTTTCATAAATATCTTTGACTTCTCACAAATTATTATCTGATTTCTTACAAATGCTACCGCACGATTACTCAAATATTTCTTCTATCTTTTGGGCGGCGGTGCGGTCGCCATTTGACGGGCAAAAACTTACTGACAGCATAAAGTCCTGACTACATAATAATCGGCACTGAATTATGCCAGTGCCGATTATTATGTATTTAAACAAAATTATTCGTTTAAGTTCCGTTCGCTTATTCTTTTTCCGTATTGATTGCCTTATAGACAACTGCGGCAACAAGCGCACCGATAAGCGGAGCAACAATAAACATCCAAACCTGCGCAAGCGCTTCCGTAGAACCGTTGTAAATAAGATCCGCGAAAGCAGTAGCAATGCTACGGGCGGGGTTTACGGACGTGCCCGTAAGACGGATACCTACAAGGTGAACGAGAGTAAGCGTAAGACCTATTACGATACCCGCGATTTTGCTCGTTCCGGCCTTTTCGTCGGTAACGTTAAGAATTGTGTACACGAAAATGCAGGTAAGTACGATTTCAGTCAAAAGCGTGGCAACTATACCGCTGGCATCAACCGTTCCGCCAACTACGCCGTTGCAAGCGTTGCCAAGCAGCGCCACGCCGCCCATTTTGCAGATGCCGAAAAAGAGTACTCCGCCTACGAATCCGCCGCAAACCTGCGCGATAACGTAAACGCAGAAATCTTTAACGCTCATACGCTTGGTCAGCAAGCAACCGAGAGAAACCGCGGGGTTGATATGACAACCGCTGACTCTGCCGACGGAATACGCCATCGCTACGATGGTCAGACCGAAAGCGAAAGCAGTGGCGACGATACTGCCGCCGGAGAGTGCCGCTACGCCGCAAGCGACGAAGACAAGCACGAACGTGCCGATAAACTCGGCAATTGCACTTTTACACAACTTATCCATTATTTTATCCTCCGATAAATTTTTTATCATTAATTTAA
>JAGAEX010000022.1 GCA_017612915.1 Clostridia bacterium
ATTTACCAAGATGCAAGGCTTAGGGAACGATTACCTTTATATTTACGGCGAAGTTCCGCTAAACGCAAAAGAACTTGCGATAAAGTATTCCGACCGACATTTCGGCGTTGGTTCGGACGGACTTATATTTATTTCGCCGTCTAGGATCGCGGACTTTAAGATGCGCATTTTTAACGCCGACGGTTCGGAAGCAAAAATGTGTGGCAACGGTATAAGGTGTGTCGGCAAATACGTTTACGAAAAGGGCTACACCGACGACACCGTTTTAACTATCGAAACGCTGTCGGGGATTAAAACGCTTAAACTTTCCGTCGTTTTCGGTAAAGTCAAGTCTGTATCGGTCGATATGGGTAAAACCGTCGTCGAAGACGAAATCACGCTTTCGGCGGGGGATAAAGAATTTAAAGTAATTCCCGTTTCCGTCGGCAATCCGCATATAGTCGTTTTCGTAGAGGGCGCGGAAAATTTCCCGATAGAAAAATACGGAAAATTTTTAGAAAAGCACCCGCATTTCAAGGGCGGCGTGAACGTAGAATTTGCGGAAGTTAAGGACGGTTTTATCCGTATGCGCGTTTGGGAACGCGGCAGCGGAATTACCCTTGCCTGCGGCACAGGTGCGTGCGCAACCGTTTCCGCGGCAGCGAAATATGGGCTTGTAAACGCGGGCGAATTTGTAACCGTTAAACTCGACGGCGGCGATTTGCAGGTTAAATATACCGACGACGGCGTTACTATGACGGGCGGCGCGGAGTTTATAGCGGACGGAGAAACTTATGACTGAACCTAATATGAATTACGCGAACTTAAAGGACAGTTATCTCTTTTTCGGCATCGCGCAAAAGGTTAAAAAATATTCGGAAATTAACCCCGATAAAAAGATATTGCGCTTGGGGATCGGCGACGTGTCTTTACCGCTTTGCAAGAGCGTTATATCGGCTTTAACGGAAGGGGTATCTGATCAAGCGGAAAAATCTTCTTTCCACGGCTATATGCCCGAGTGCGGCGCACCCTTTTTGAGAACGACTATCGCCGAATTTTACCGTAAGCGCGGTGTTAAAGTTGCGGACGACGAAGTTTTTATTTCGAGCGGCGCTAGCGACGAACTCGGCGATATTTTAGACCTGTTCGATAAAGATAATTCCGCACTCGTGATAGAGCCCGCCTATCCCGCTTACGTGGACGCTAACGTGATCGCGGGCAGAAAAATTATTCATCTTGCATCGTCGTTAGATAACGGCTTTACGCCCGAACCCGACGAAGATAAATTAGCGGATATTATTTATATATGTTCACCGAACAACCCTACGGGCGCGGTTTTTACGAAAGAGAAACTTAAAAAATGGGTGGACTTTGCAAACGCGCACGGTTCTATAATCCTGTTTGACGCGGCGTACGAGGCGTTTATAGAAGACGATAGCGTTCCGCACAGCATTTTTGAAATCGACGGCGCGGAGAGTTGCGCGATAGAGGTTTGTTCGCTGTCTAAAACCGCGGGTTTTACGGGAACAAGGCTCGGTTATACCGTTATTCCGAAAGCACTCGTAAGAAACGGTATGAGTTTCAACGCTATGTGGATTCGGAACAGAACGACCAAGACCAATGGTGTTTCGTATATTATCCAAAAGGGCGGGGCGGCGGTCTTTACCGAACAAGGTCAGAAAGAAATAAAAGAAAATATCGCCTATTATAAAGAAAACGCTAAAGTTTTAATGCGCGTTTTGGACGAGTGCAAAATAGAATACACGGGCGGTAAAAACGCACCGTATATCTGGCTAAAATGTCCTAATAATCTCGGCAGTTGGGAGTTTTTTGATTTATTGCTTGATAAGATCCAAGTAGTCGGTACTCCGGGCGAAGGTTTCGGTAGTTGCGGCGAAGGTTATTTCCGCTTTTCCACTTTCGGTAGCCGCGAAGACACACTTCACGCGGCGGAAAGACTTAAAGATCTATTCGGAAACTTATAATAACTTTGGGGATTTTTTGGAAACTGAATAGTTAAAATCGGAAGTAATTTACTTATGATATTAAATTTGGCTTTTTGGTTTAAGTCCCGCCTTTGGCACCACTAAAGAAACGTAGATATTGCAAAATAAAAACTGAAAAAACGACCTGATAATTTTCAGGTCGTTTTTTTAACGGTTATATACTCGATTTACGCTTTCAGCGGGTTAATAACTTCCGCAAGGAAAGGCAGTTCGCGGTATTTTTCCGCGTAGTCCATACCGTAGCCTATAACGAATCCGCAAGGAATATCGAATCCCATATAATCGACCGTTATATCCACTTCGCGGCGCTCCTTTTTATCGAGAAAGGCACATACTTTAACGGAAATCGGGTTGCGCTTTTTTAACAGTTCGATAAAATATTTAAGCGTTTTTCCGCTATCAACGATATCTTCGACGAGAATAACGTCTCTGCCTTCGATCTTTGCCGTTATGTCGTAGATGAGTTCCATTTGCCCGCTCGCCGTGCCGTTACGGTAACTCGAAAGCCGTGCAAAGTCGATCATCAGCGGCAATTTTATGTTCTTCGTAAGATCCGCAAAGAAATACACCGCGCCTTTAAGCATGCAGATAACGACGGGCTCTTTGCCCTGATAATCGCGGGTTATCTCTGCGCCCAGTTCTTTTACTCTTTTCTGGATCGTTTCGTGATCTAAAAGAATTCTGTATTCGTCCATAGTCTTCCTTCGTTAAATTATGCGTATTATATTTTGCGTGTTTTTATCCACTTTTATTTTGTCTGAAATAGCGACGCCCGCTATCGCAAGTACTTCGCTGCCGCTCGCTACGATAAGTAGCCCGTCGCGGTCTTTTTTGGGTATCTTTTTGTCGGTCAGATAGTCCGAAAGACTTTTAGTCCCGCCGCCGAACTTGGTAAATCTATCGCCGTTTTTGCGTTGTCGTATCTCCGCATCCTGCGGGATTTTATCAAGGTCTGCGTATAAGCCCGCTTTTAATTGGTCGGCTTCGACTTTTCCGCAACTTTCTATATTGACGTTGCGCCCGTTTAAGGCGTGCGTGCCGACGCGAAAGTGCAAACTCTTTTTCTTATTTTCATCCGACGCGCCTTTATATAAAACGATTTTGTCGTATTCTCTTATCGCTTTTACGCCGCGTGGAAGATCGACCGATTTGCCGCTTTTCTTTTCGGTAAGCGCGCAAACGTCGTCAACGTGTATCTTTTCGTAATCGTAAGTTATTCCCAGATTTTTAAGGGCGATAACGATAGCGCGCGCTAAAATAACGCGCGGGGTGTCGATTTTTATGCTGTACGCTTTGCCTTCCTGTAAAAGCGCGGCGACGGCGGCGCTATCCAAAAATTCGTCTTCCGCTTTGGCGGTTTCGGAAAGACGCAATATACTCTTTTCCGCCTCGGGAAACACTTCTTTAAGTTTCGGTATAACGTTGAGGCGTAAAAAGTTTCGAGTGTAGTCGTCGCAAAAGTTAGTTTCGTCGTTTACGAACGGCAGGCCGTTTTGTTTTACGTACGCGGCGATCTCTTCTTTACCGACCTTTAATAGCGGGCGGTAAATTTTGTCGCCGTAATTTTTGATGCCGACAAGCCCTTTTATGCCCGTCCCGCGGAAAAGGTTCAATAAAACCGATTCCAGATTATCCGCAGCGTGGTGCGCGGTAAAGATCGCGTCGCACTTTTTATTCTCTATCGCGTCGAAAAAGCACTCGTACCGAAGAGCGCGCGCCGCCTGTTCAACGGAGATCTTGTCGGTTTTGGATTTTTTAAGAGAGTCAACGCGGTATTCTAACAGGGGAATACCGTGAGTAAAGCAGTAGTCTTTTACGAAAGCCGAGTCTTTTTGCGACGATTCGCCGCGTATCCCGTGTTCAACGTTAAGAGCAACGGTTTTGATGCGGAATTTTGCTTGGTTATCAGCGCAAAAGTGGAGTAGCGCCATAGAATCTTCGCCGCCGCTGACAGCTACAGCAACCGTTTTGCCGTATAAAGTTTTGGGGATATCGGCTTTCATAGATACATTGTATCATATCGGCAATCAAAATTTCAAGTTTTGAATACAGGAATTTGTGCGGTTATCAAAATTTTTAGCGATAAATGGCAAAATCGTCTTAAAGTACTCGAAAAATTTGCGTAATAATCGTTGACAAACGATCGATAATGGTATATTATATAAAAGCGTCTTTAAGGACGGAGTATCGCGGGGTGGAGCAGTCCGGTAGCTCGTCGGGCTCATAACCCGAAGGTCAGGTGGTTCAAATCCCCTCCCCGCAACCATCAAAAAAGCCAGTAAATCATTAA
>JAGAEX010000023.1 GCA_017612915.1 Clostridia bacterium
ACGACTTTTTGGCGCACGGCGAAGCGGTCAACGCGCTTATGGATATCGTGGGACAAGCCGGCGCAACGCTTGCGGGCGTTGCTATCGCGATAGAAAAGGGCTTTCAGGGCGGCGGCGACGCGCTACGCAAAAAGGGCGTGAACCTTTATTCTCTCGCCGTGATAGACAGTATGGAAAACGGGGAAGTCGTTTTTAGGAATTAGTTAAAAACGCGGACAAGCCGCGATTTTATAACCAAAGTAAAATAACCCGAAAGGGTAGGAGGTTAATTAAATGAAGAAACTTTTAACACTTTTAGTTGCCGCTATAATGGCGGTAGCGTGCTGCTTAGGTCTCACCGCTTGCGGTAAGAAAGGCATCTCCAAAGACGAACTCAAAGTAGGTCTTATCTGTTTACACGACGAAACCAGTACTTACGATAAGAACTTTATAGATGCGTTTAAAGCCGCTTGCGCAAACAAGGGGATCAAAGAAGACAACATCTATATAAGAACCAATATCGCAGAAGGCGCTGCTTGCTACGATAACGCGGCTGACCTTGTCGATCTCGGTTGCCAACTTATTTTTGCGGACTCTTTCGGTCACGAACCTTATATGATTCAGGCCGCTAAAGAATTTAAGGACGTACAGTTCTGCCACGCTACGGGTGTAAAAGCGCATACGGAAAAACTCGACAATTACCACAACGCGTTCGCATCTATTTACGAAGGCAGATATCTTGCGGGTTACGCTGCAGGTCTTAAACTCAACACGATGACCGATAAGGCTGTCGATAACAATTTCAAAGTCGGTTACGTCGGTGCGTTCCCCTATGCGGAAGTTAAATCCGGCTACACTTCTTGGTTCTTGGGCTTAAGGGCTGCTCTTGCGGACGGCTATACGGCTACTATGGACGTTACTTTCACGAATTCTTGGTATGATTTCGAAGCGGAAGGCACTGCTGCCAACACTTTGATTTCGTGCGGTTGCGTTCTTATTTCTCAGCACGCAGACTCTATGGGTGCGCCCAACGCTTGCGAAGCGGCAGGTGTTCCTAACGTTTCTTACAACGGAAGCACCGCATCTGCTTGCCCCAACACTTTCATAGTTTCTTCCAGAATCAACTGGGTTCCCTACTATGAATATTGTATCGACCAGATGGTCGGCGGCGACGCTATCGCTACCGATTACACCGGAACTTTAGGTTCTACCATCTACACCGGTTCCGTTTGCCTTACCGAATTGGGCGATGCGGCTGCCGAAGGTACTGCCGCTAAACTCGAAGAAGTCGCTACCGCTTTAAAGAACGGTTCGATTAAAGTATTCGATTGCGCTAAATTCACGAAGGACGGCGCGGCTGTCGATACTTATCTTGCGGACGTTGACGACGACGGAACTTACCAAGGCGAAACGCAGGTCATCAAGACCGAAAACGGCATCAAATTCTTCTCTGAAAGCGAATACCGTTCGGCTCCTTACTTCGATATCGACATAGACGGCATTACGATTTTCTAATTTAACGGTCAGAAGAATAACGTTAAGGCGGAGCGAATACGCCCCGCCTTAACGAATTTATTTATATATTACGGGGGTTTGTTGTGAAAAAACAAATCGCATTGGAACTGAAAAACATTTGCAAATACTTTCCCGGGAAAGTTATTGCAAATAAAAACGTTAATCTTACTCTTTATAAGGGTGAGATTTTGTCGCTTTTAGGGGAAAACGGAAGCGGCAAAACGACGCTTATGAATATGATCTCGGGTATATATTTTCCCGACGAAGGTAAGATATTCATTGACGGCGAAGAAGTGGTGATCCGTTCGCCGAAAGACGCGTTTAAATATAAAATAGGTATGATTCATCAACACTTTAAGTTGGTGGATATCTTTTCCGCCGCCGAAAACATCGTTCTCGGCGTAAACGACGGTTCAAGATATAATATAAAAAAGGTAAATTCCCGTGTGCGCGAAATTGCGGAGCGCTACGGTTTCGATATAGATCCGAAGAAAAAAATCTACAATATGTCCGTGTCCGAAAAACAGACGGTAGAGATCATTAAAGTTCTTTACCGCGGCGCGGATATCCTTATTCTCGACGAGCCGACTGCGGTTTTAACTCCGCAGGAAATAGAAAAGCTGTTCGTTATTCTACGGAAAATGAAGGCGGACGGCAAGTCGATTATTATAATCACGCATAAGTTAAACGAAGTTATGGAAATTTCCGACCGTGTATCTATTCTCCGTAAGGGCGAATATATCGGCACGGTCGAAACGGCAGAGACCAACCCCAAAGAACTTACCGAAATGATGGTAGGCAAGAAAACCGATCTCAAAATAGAACGCGTAAAGACCGATTTCGACAGGCCGCTTTTAGAGATAAGAGATTTAGTTATCAATAAAGACGACGGGAGCCTTGCCATCGACAACGCGAGTTTTTATATCCGCGGCGGCGAAATCTTGGGCGTTGCGGGGATCGCGGGTTGCGGTCAGAAAGAACTTTGCGAAGCGATCGCGGGACTTCGCCCCATAAAGAGCGGTTTAATAATGCATAAGGGCGAAAACTTAATAGGTCTTCCGCCCAAAGTGATAATTGAAAAGGGCGTGTCTATGAGTTTTATTCCCGAAGATCGTTTGGGTATGGGACTTGCGCCGTCTTTTTCCATTACCGACAATATGATGCTCAAAACCTATTCGGAAGGCAGAGGCCCGTTCGTTGACAGAAAGTCAGCGCGCGCAAGGGCCAACGCTTTGATCGAAAAACTCGACATCGTTACGCCTTCAAGCGAAACCCCCGTCAGAAGACTTTCCGGCGGCAACGTCCAGAAGGTTTTGGTCGGACGTGAAATAGAGTCCGCGCCCAACGTTATCATAACCGCTTATCCCGTAAGAGGCTTGGATATCAACTCGTCTTACGTTATTTACGATATACTTAACGAACAGAAAAAGAAAGGTACGGGTATTCTCTTTATCGGCGAAGACCTTGACGTAATGCTCGCCCTTTGCGATAAGATAATAGTTATCTGCCACGGAAAGATAATGGGTATCGTTCACGCGGAAAAGACGACTAAAGAAGAATTGGGACTTATGATGACAGGCTCTCTCGACCTTACCGAAGAGAAAAAGGACAAAAACTACGGCATAGCAAAAGACAGCAATCTTACCGAAGAAGAGTGGAAGGCGGAAGAAGAAAAACAAGCGGAAAAGGAGAACGAAGATGACTAACGAGAAAACCATTCGCGAGCCGCTGTTTCATATATCCAAGAGAGCACCTTTATCAAAAGGACAGGTCGCGCTTATATATCTGTCGGCGGTGGTGATCGCGCTTATACTCAGCGGATTTGTTTGTACCCTTTTATTCGGGGCGAATCCGTTTGCGGCTTTGGTCGGGATATTCGAAGGCAATTTCGGCACAGATTCCCGGATCTGGTGGTTATTGAGAGACGCGTCTTTGTTATTGCTCGTATCTCTTGCGCTTGCGCCTGCTTTCAGGATGAAGTTCTGGAATCTTGGCGGAAACGGGCAGATAATAATGGGCGCGCTTGCCTGCTATGCGTGTATGCATTACGCTTACGGGCAAATACCCAACGTCATAATGTATATCCTGATGATAACGACTTCTGTCGGCGTCGGGATCCTGTGGGCAATAATCCCCGCCGTTTTCAAGGCGAAATGGAATACGAACGAAACCCTTTTTACGCTTATGATGAACTATATAGCGATGGGGCTCGTGAATTACGCTACGAGCAAATGGTCGTTACAGCAAACGGGCAAACTCGAACCGATAAACGGGGCGAAACTTCCGGAGATAGGGAATAAATATATCCTGATCATTTTAATTGCGGTGGCGGTTACTGTATTTATGTTTTTCTATCTTAAAAAAAGCAAGCACGGATTTGAAGTCGCGCTTGTCGGCGAAAGCGTCAATACCGCAAGGTACGTCGGCATAAACGTTAAGAAAACGGTAATAAGGACTGTTTTGCTTTCCGGCGCGATTTGCGGGATAGTCGGATTGTTGTTTTGCGGAGTGGTGGACGGCAACGTATATGAAGACACGCCGCAAAATATGGGCTTTACCGCGATAATGGCGGTTTGGTTTGCACAGTGTAATCCGCTCATTATGATAATTTCGTCTTTCGGCATAATATTCCTGTCCAGGGGTATAAACCATTATCAGAAAAACGTGCTTAAACTTACGAACTCCGCAGTTTCCGATATGATAGTCGGTTTCGTGTATTTCATTATTTTATGTTGCGAATTTTTCGTGGTGTACAAGTTACAGACGAGAAGAAACAAGCGGAATTTCGGATTCAAAGATATCAGCGAACAGATCGCCGGAAAAGGCGACGGAAAACCGACGGCCGTCGAAAAGGAAGAACGAAACGAAGGGGGGAACAAATAGAAATGGGTGCTAATCTTGCCGGTGCTATCGCTCTGGGAACGGTGTTGCTGCTTGGCTCTGTCGGCGAAATTATAACTGAAAAATCGGGGCACCTTAATTTAGGTATTCCGGGGATTATGTGTATGGGCGCGGTCGGCGGCTGCTGGGGTATGGTCGTGTATGCGAATTTGCTTGCGAATCCCGCATCCGCTAATTGGTTTTTGCTTTTGTTTTTAGCGGTAACCTGTTCAATGATCTTCGGCGCTTTGGGTGCGGCGATCTATTCGTTTTTGACCGTTTCTTTGCGCGCAAACCAAAACGTTACGGGGCTTGCGCTTACGATTTTCGGAACCGGTTTTTCGCTCTTTTTCGTGAAACAATATATCGGCAAAGGAAACGCGGAAAGCGTATTGCCGGCTTTAAGTAAGATACTTAACACGTCTTTGCCGTTTGCCGGCGATCTGGGCTTTTTCGGACAAGTCTTTTTATCGTTCGGGATAATAGTTTATCTCGCCGTTTTGATCGCGCTTTTTGCCGCTTTTACTCTTCGTAAAACGCGCGTGGGATTAAGGCTTCGCGCCATAGGCGAAAGCCCTGCGACTGCGGACGCCGTAGGCATAAACGTTTTGTTATATAAATATTCCGCAAGTCTTATCGGAGGTGCCGTTGCCGGACTCGGCGGTCTTATATACATAGTCGTTTGCAGGGGCGGGAACGGGTTGTTTGAAGTTCCTACCGATCTGCCGCGTTTCGGTTGGCTTGCGATCGCGCTGGTCATATTTACCGTTTGGAAACCGGACGTCGCGATTTTGGGCTCTATATTGTTCGGGCTTTTGTATATGCTTAAAGATATGGGCATACCGTTCAATTCGTATATACTAAAATTAGTGCCATATCTGGTTACCATAATCGTCCTTATTTTTACCAGCATATTCGGCAGTAAAGCCGTTCAACCGCCGGCATCCTTGGGGCTTAACTATTTCAGAGAAGACAGATAAGATATAAAATCGAAATATGATTTTTAGGCGTCGCGTTTATGTGGCGCCTAAAACGGTTTATATGGATAAAACTATTTACAAAACGTGTTAAAAATGCTAAAATTAAAATACTGATAAACAGAACCGAACGTTTTTTCCGATAGGAGATCGATAAGAGATTTATGTATAAGATCATAGATAAAAAAGCATTGAACGCGAACGTTACGCAAATGGAGATCGAAGCGCCGCTCGTTGCGAACAAGGCGCTTGCGGGGCAGTTTATAATTCTTCGCGTGGACGGAGACGGAGAAAGAATACCTTTGACCGTTGCGGGCACTGATAAAGTAAAAGGCACGGTAAAAATCATTTTCCAGATAGTCGGCGCAACGACGATGAAACTAAACGCTAAAAACAAAGGCGAGTATATTCAGGATTTCGTCGGGCCTTTGGGCAGGGCGACCGAGACGAAGGGCATAAAAAAGGTCTGCATCGTCGGCGGCGGCGTGGGCTGCGCTATCGCTATGCCCGTCGCGCAGGAATTTAAAAAACTCGGCGCGGAAGTCGTCAGTATTATAGGTTTCCGCAGTAAAGATATCGTGATTTTAGAAGACGAATTCAAAGCGTGTTCCGACAGGCTTTTCGTCTATACCGACGACGGCACTTACGGAGAAAAGGGCAACGTG
>JAGAEX010000024.1 GCA_017612915.1 Clostridia bacterium
GATCATCTCCGCCCGCGCGGCTTTTTAAATTAAGCGATTTGATTTTTTAAAATTAATTTAAAATAAAATATTTTAAAACCATTGTAAAGTGAAATTTTTTTTGGTATAATTAAACAATAATGGGTTAGGAGAACTATTTTGAACAGTCAACGGCAAAACGACAAGAAAAAGAAAACGGCTTCAGCGGTATTCACCAAGGAAACTTTGGGTGTGGTTACCGTGCTTTTTGCCACTCTTTGCGTAATATGTCTGATCACAAAAGACGCGGTGTTTTCCGCGCCGGGGAAATATATAGGCGATTTTTTGATGGGGGTATTCGGCTATTTTGCCTACCCCGTGGGAATATTTGCGATATTCAAAGGGGTTATGCTCGTTTTGGGCAAGAAAACGGGAATATCTTTTAAACGCAGGGCGCTTATATTTTTATCCTTTCTTTTCGTCGCACTTTTCGCACAGATAGTTTCTATGGGCGGGGAATATCAGACTCTCGGCGACTATTTGTCCGCGTCCTATTCTCTCGGAGAGAACTCTTTTTCGGCAGGCGGCGTCGCGGCAGGGCTTGGCGGATATTTCTTACAGTCTCTTTTGACCGTTGTCGGAAGCGCGGTAATAACCGGCGGCGCGTTCTTTCTTTGCGTGTATTTTTTGATAGCGGATATCGTTAAGGACGGCAAACGCGTACGCCCCGAAAGGGAATTTCGCACTTCTTACGTTAATAAAAAACAGAGCGAGGATACGGAGCCTGCGCCCGTTCAGACTCCTGTACAGACGCCGGAAAATACGGCTACGCCCGTTTCGGCACGGAAACCGGAGCAAGAACTGTTTATCGGCGACGGCGAAGATTTTTCGTTTAAATCCAAACGCGAAATGCAAAAGGAAAGCGGCGAGGCTTTTAAGGTCGGCTCCGACGGAAAATCGCTTAACGTCAGTCAGTATTCGGGCAGTTATTCGGAAGGCTTTACCAAAGATCTTAAAGAGAAGATCGAATATATCAAAACTCCGTCGCCGATTAAAATCGACAGGAATCATTTGAACGAAAACACGTCCGGGCCGAGAGTGTCCGACTATATTTCGACCAAGGCGGAAGAGCCCGAAATGAAAACGGAAGCCGCGCAAGGAGATACCGCGCAAGGCGATATTCCGATGATAGAACACGATACTTCGTTTATGAACGACGCGAAAAGCCGTGCGGCGGCTTTCGGCGAAAGGTACGCGAGCAGCGATCTTATGCCTGAAAAAAGCGACGAACCCGTCATAGACGGCGGGGCCGCTTTAAGCGATGAGCCGGTTATAAACGACGAACCCGCAGAAAGATTTACCAAACCCGTAAACGAACGGGAAAGGACGATCGAAGATTTTACCGAAACGCCCGTGGCGAGCGAAGACGAAACTCCGAAAGGGCGGTTCGATATGGAAAATAACGCCGCGGCGGAAGAAGATAACATATCTGAAAAATTCGATTTTCCGGAAGAGCCGCCGACATCGCGCATACGCGAACGCAGGTCTCGCAGACTACTGCTTGGAGACGAGAATACCGACGATAACGGATCGCGGACAGAAGACTTAAACTTAAACGGCAGAGTAAACGACGACGAAATTTCGGGCAACGGATTCTCCGGAGAAACGGAAGAGCCGAAAAGACCGTCGGTTATGTTCAAATGGCCAACGTATCGCAAACCGCCGCTCGATCTTTTGGATACTTATGCTCCGCCTGCCGACGCACCGCAGGAAGACCACGAAGGGCGTATGAGAACGATCGTGAAATTGCTTGACGAGTTCCATATTTCCGTTGAACCGGTAGGATATATTCAAGGTCCTTCCATTACCCGATACGAAGTAAAACTTGCGCCGGGAATACCCGTCAGAAAGGTAGCGTCTTTCGACAACGATTTTAAGATGCGTTTGGAATCCAAATCGGGCATAATTATTCAGGCGCCTATCCCCGGCAGAGACGGCGTAGGTATAGAAGTCGCCAACAAATATAAGACCACGGTAGGATTAAAAGACGTTTTGCAGGGAGATACGGACGTAAAGATCAAACCGGGATCGCTTATTTTCGCACTCGGCGAAGATATCGTTGGAAAGCCCAAGATGGATGATCTCGTTGAAGGACCGCACTATCTTGTCGCCGGTTCGACTGGTTCGGGTAAGAGCGTGTGCCTTAACGTAATGATAGTCAGTATGCTTATGCGGTACAGCCCCGAAGAGTTGAGATTTATTCTGGTCGATCCGAAAAGGGTAGGTTTCAGAAAATACGAACATTTACCGCATCTTTTGATAGACGAGATCATAACCGAACCGCAAAGGGCGGTGGCGGCGCTCGAATGGGCGGTACAGGAGATGGAACGCCGTTATTCCGAATTCGAGAAGGTCGAAGGCGGTCTGGTAGGCGATATAGAAACTTATAACCAACTCGTGGCGAACGACACCGTTCCCAAGATGCCGAAAATAGTTATCGTCGTGGACGAACTTGCGGATCTTATGGAATACTGCAAGAAAGATATGGAATCGGGCATACGCAGACTTGCGGCAAAATCGCGTATGGCGGGTATCCATCTCGTACTTGCAACGCAACGCCCGTCGGTTGACGTCGTTACGGGAATTATAAAGAACAACCTTCCGTGCAGGATCGCGCTCAAGGTTACGAGTCCGCCCGATTCCACTACTATTTTGAACGCGGGGGGGGCGGAAAAACTTCTCGGTAAGGGCGATATGCTTTACAAGGATAGGGAAATGGACGGGGCAGATGCCGTGCGTTATCAGGGCGCGTGGTTAAGCGATATGGAGATAGTGAACGTCGTTTCGTTCATCAAGGAAAACAACCCGACGTGTTTCGACGACGACCTTAAAAATTATCTGGATAAGGCTGTGCGCGCCAAACAGGAAGAAACCGCAGCGGGCGTTTCCGACGAAGAAGAAGGGGACACCGTGGACGATTTCTTCTTAAAGGCGTTATGGTTCGCGGTTACTTCCAAAACCATAGCGATCTCGCAGTTGCAACGCCATTTCCAGATAGGCTATGCGAGAGCGGGCGGTTTAGTCGATAAAATGGAACGGATGGGATTCGTTTCGGGCAACGAAGGCAGTAAGGCAAGGACCGTTCTTCTTTCACGGGAAGAATTTGAAGAGAGATTCGGAGAGCCGCCCGTATTAAGATAGACGGGTTGCGGCGGCAGAGTTTATAAATGGAAAACAAACTGATCGGGGTTATTTCGCTCGGTTGCGACAAGAACCGGGTAGATACCGAAAAAATGCTCGCCGTTTTACGGCAGAAGCACACGCTTACCGACGATATAGACAAAGCGCAGATTATCATTATAAATACTTGCGCGTTTTTGCGATCGGCAAGGCGTGAATCCATAGACGAGATCCTTTCCGCGGCTGAACTGAAAAACGGCGGTGCGTTGGAAAAGTTGATAATCACCGGCTGTTTGCCTCAAAAGTTCGCGGGCGAAATGTTCGGAGAACTCAAAGAAGTTGACGCTTTCCTGGGTATTTCCGATTACGATAGGATTTTAGAAATAATTGACGAACTTTACGAGAAAGACGAACGTATAAACGGTGTGGGGAATCCTTCGGCCGAAAGGGGCGTAAAAAGGCAATTAACTACCGACGGGTACGCTTACTTAAAGATAGCCGACGGGTGCGATAACCATTGTACTTATTGTTTGATACCTAAAATTCGCGGCAAATACCGATCGGTGGCGTTCGACGCGCTTATAGAAGAAGCAAGACTTTTAGGAGAGGTCAGAGAACTTATACTCGTCGCGCAGGACACTTCCCGTTACGGCGAAGACCTGACGCCGAAAAGAACGCTCGTGGATCTTATCCGCGCGCTGTCCCTTTTAAGCAACGTCAAGGGCATCAGGCTGTTATACTGCTACCCCGAAAACATAACCGACGAACTGATACGCGAGTTTCAGTTTAACCCGAAACTCATACGATACATAGATATTCCCTTGCAGCACGCGTCGGACAGAATACTTAAACTTATGAATCGCAAGGGAACGGGCGCGGGATATCTCGCGCTGATCGAGCGGCTTAAAAGGGAAATTTACGGCATAGCGATACGTTCCACTTTTATAGCGGGATTTCCGACTGAAACGGAAGAAGATTTTAACGCGCTCGTCGATTTTATTCGTAAGGCGAAACTTTTTAACGCGGGATTTTTCAAATACAGTCGGGAAGAAGGCACTGCGGCTTATAATCTTGACGGGCAAATAAAAGAAAGTGTTAAGACGAAACGACTTAAAAAACTTTATTCCGAGCAGAAGAAGGTCGTTAAGGAAAACGGCAAAGCGCTTATAGGAAAGACGTTTAAAGTGTGCGCGGAAGGATTCGACCGCAACGAACTTATTTATTACGGCAGGGCGTATTTCAATGCGCCCGATATAGACGGAAACGTTAAATTCTTTTCCGGAGAAGAAGTCGTAAGGGGAGAGTTTTACGAAGTCAAGATAACGGGCGTAAGCGGTTACGACCTGTACGGAGAACGAATATGAATTTACCGAACAAACTGACGCTGTTAAGAATAATTCTGATACCCGTTTTCGTCGCCGTGTATTTTATCGGCGTTATCCCTTATAATTATCTCATCGCCGCCGTGATCTTCGTGGTTGCGGCGCTGACCGATTTTTTGGACGGGTATCTGGCAAGAAAGAAGGGGCTCGTTACCGATCTCGGTAAATTTTTAGATCCCGTCGCCGATAAAGTGCTGGTCGCGTCGGCGCTTATAGTGATGCTCGTAACGCCTTACGGCGGTTCGCCGATACTTCCCGAATATTGCGCGATATTCGTAGCGGTTATCCTCGCAAGGGAACTCATTATAAGCGGATTTCGTATGGTGGCGGCGGCAAAGGGCAAAGTGATCGCCGCGGATAAGGTCGGCAAGTGGAAAACTTTCACGCAGGACATAGCGATAACCGTATTGCTCGTCGGGGCGGAATTTCAGGCGGGCTTATATACGGCTATGAATATTGCGGGGCTGATCGCACTCGGCGCAGCGACCGTACTGACTATAATTTCCGGCACGGAAGCGATAATCAAAAACGCATCCGTCTTAAAGGGTACGAAATGAAAACCGTAATGATCGCGTTTGATGATTTTAACGCCGAAAAAGCACGGCGGGCATTTGCGGACGGCGGCGTCGCGATAACGACCGTCTTAAAGTTCGCCGCCGACGACGATATGGGCTTTAAACGCGGGTACGAAACTTTCCGCGATTTGGCGGACGCGATAGTTATAGCCGACGGCGCGGCGTTCGACTTAAAACAGATGGTCGCCGATTTTACGGAGACCGTGCTTATAGAAAACGAAAACGCTCGAAAAACGCTCGAAAACAACGGGTTTAAGGAGTTTTCGGGGGCGCTTATGCCGTTGGATGCGACGTTTATTCCGAACGCTTACGGCGAGTATCAGGGGTTCGTTTACGAAGAACGGGAGTTCACGCTTATAGTTTTGCCTTCCGCGGAAAAGGAATTTGCTTCCGCTTGCGAGAAATACGTTATTCCCTATCTTTCCGCCAAAGTCGGCTTTGAAAAGCGTATGATTTTTAAGTGCTTCGGCGACAAGTACGGCACGGAAGAGACGTTGAACTCCGTAAAAGACAGATTCGATTTCGATTATTCGGTGCGCGACGATAACGGCGACCTTACAGTTTCCGTGTTTTTCAAAGATAACAATGACGCTGAATACCGCGTCGCGGTGAGAGAAATATTTACCGCGATAAAAGACGTTTGCTATGCTGACTGCGACGTTTCGCTGTCCGAAACGCTTTTCACTCTTCTTAAACTCGGCGGCAAAAAGATTTCCGTCGCCGAATCGTTTACGGGCGGAAAAGTCGCGGCGGAACTTATAAAGAATTCGGGCGTTTCAGAGTATTTGATAGAAAGCGTCGTCGCCTATTCGGATAAGAGTAAGGAGATGCGACTCGGCGTTCCGGCGGAAGAGATAAAAACGTTCGGTGCGGTCAGCGCGAAAGTGGCGTACCGTATGGCGGCGGGGCTTATTAGAAGCGGCTCGCCGGATATCGCGGTGGCGACTACGGGTATAGCGGGACCGAACGGGGACGGTACGGACGCGCCGGTAGGACGGTGCTTTATCGCCGTCGGTACGAAAGGCGGGATACACACTTATAAATTCGATTTTACGGGAAACCGTGAAGAAATCACCGAAAAAGGAGTTAACGCGGCGTTGTTTTACGCCGTTAAAACGATAAAAAACTTATAAAAGGATGAACGATATGGACGAAACTAAAATTAAAGCGCTTGACGGAGTTATGGCGCAGATAGAAAAACAATACGGTAAAGGCGCTATAATGCGGCTCGGTCAGAACGCGGGGGATACTTCGATAGAAGTGTTGCCGACCGGTTGCTTGTCGCTCGATCTTGCTATCGGCGTGGGCGGTCTCCCGCGCGGCAGGATAATCGAAATTTACGGACCTGAATCTTCGGGAAAAACTACGGTCGCGCTCCACTGTATTGCCGAAGCGCAGAAGACGGGCGGTATCGCCGCGTTTATCGACGCGGAACACGCGCTCGATCCCGTTTACGCAAAAAATCTCGGCGTAAATCTCGACGAACTGTACGTTTCACAGCCGGATACGGGTGAACAGGCGCTCGATATAACCGCGTCGCTCGTTGCGAGTAAAGCGGTGGATATAATAGTCGTTGACTCGGTTGCGGCGCTTACCCCGAAAGCGGAGATCGAAGGAGATATGGGCGATTCGCACGTGGGTTTACAGGCACGACTAATGAGTCAGGCTCTCCGTAAACTTACCGCGATAACCGCAAAGTCCAAGACCTGTATAATATTTATCAACCAACTCCGCGAAAAGGTGGGCGTTATGTTCGGCAACCCCGAAGTTACCGCGGGCGGCAAAGCGCTTAAATTTTACGCGAGCGTAAGGATCGACGTGAGAAAAGCCGACGCGCTTAAAGATTCCGAAGGCGCGTACGGCAACCACACGAAGGCAAAAATCGTCAAAAATAAGGTCGCGCCGCCCTTTAAGACGGCTGAATTCGACATTATTTTCGGCAAAGGCATTTCGCAGGCGAGTTGCCTTATCGATCTCGGCTTGGATTACGGCATTATTGATAAGAGCGGCGCTTGGTTTTCGTATAACGGCGAAAAGTTCGCGCAGGGCAGGGAAAAAGCCATCGCTTATCTGGAAGAAAACGCCGCCGTCGCCGAAGAGATCAAAAATAAAATACTCGACAAATTCCATAGTAAGGATAAAGCCGATTAAATCTTTGACTTTTAATAATTAAAGTAGTATAATAAATAAGAGCGTTAGAACGCTCAAAATATAACAGGAGGGCATACGGATATGCAAAATTACGATTACGGCTCCCTGTTCTTAGCCCTTATAGACGGCGGCACGGCTGCGCTTATCGCGGTATTGGCGGCGATAGCGTTCGCGGCACTCGGCGTTTTTGTAGGGTGGAAGTTAAATAAAAAGTCTTTTGATAAAAAACAAGGTGATATTAAAAAAGTTACCGACAAAATGCTCGACGACGCCAGAGAAGAGTGTAAACAGATCAAAAAAGAGGCTATTTTAGAGGCAAAAGAACAGGAACTGAAACTGAGAAACGATTTCGAGAGAGAGTCGAAGGAAAAACGCGCGGAATTCGCTCGTACCGAAAACAGACTTAACCAAAAGGAAGAATCTCTCGACAAAAAGGAAGAAAATCTCGCGAGAAGAAACGAAGAAACTACCCGCCAGCAAAACGCTTTGAAAGAAAAGCAGGCGGAAATGGACAGGAAACTTTCGGAGATCTCCGAACAACACGACAAAATGATCGCGGAGTTCGAGAAGGTCGCGCAGATGTCCAAAGAAGAAGCGAAAACCGAACTCATCGACGCTATAACCGACGAAGCCAAACGCGACGCGGCAAGGCTCGTTAAAGAGATAGAGGCGGAAGCCAAAGAAGAAGGGGACAGAAAGGCAAGGGAAATAGTCAGCCTTGCTATCCAGAAATGCAGTACCGAACAGGCGACCGAACTCACCGTTTCGGTAGTTCCTCTCCCGTCCGACGATATGAAGGCGCGTATCATAGGGCGTGAAGGCAGGAACATCAGGGCGTTAGAGAACGCTACGGGCATCGAACTTATTATAGACGACACGCCCGAAGTGGTTATCGTTTCGGGATTCGACCCCGTAAGGCGCGAAACGGCGCGTATTGCGCTTGAAAGGCTTATTCAGGACGGCAGGATCCATCCCGCAAGGATAGAAGAAACCGTCGAAAAGATAAAGAAAGAACTCGACCAGCAGATAAAAGAAGCGGGAGAGGCGGCGATGTTCGAGTGCGGTATTTTCGGACTCCACCCCGAACTCGTGAAGATCTTGGGCAGATTGAAATTCCGTACGAGTTACGGTCAGAACGTCTTAAAGCACTCAATAGAAGTGTCGCATCTCGCGGGCGTTATGGCGACCGAACTCGGCGTGGACGTAAATTTGGCAAAACGCGCGGGGCTTTTACACGATATCGGCAAGGCTGTGGACTTCGAGATAGAAGGCACGCATATGCAGATAGGTGCGGATCTTGCGAAGAAATATCGTGAGAACGGACACGTGGTAAACGCCATTTTAGCCCACCACGGCGACGTGGAAGCGAAGACCGTGGAAGCGGTTCTGGTCGCGGCGGCGGACGGTATTTCCGGCGCAAGACCGGGCGCAAGGCGTGAAACCACCACCAACTATATCAAGCGTTTGCAGAAACTCGAAGAGATATCGGGCAGTTTCAAGGGCGTGGAAAAGTGCTACGCCATACAGGCGGGCAGAGAAGTCCGCGTAATGGTCAAGCCCGATCAGGTAAACGACGCGCAGACTTTATTCCTTGCGAAAGAGATAGCCAAGAAGATAGAAAAAGAAATGGAATATCCAGGGCAGATAAAAGTCAACGTCATAAGAGAGTGGCGCGCAACGGAATTCGCAAAATAAACCAAAACACGACGCCTTGCCTATTTGCAAGGCGTTTTACCTATTAAACGGAATTAAGGAGATAAAATGAACGGTAAAAACTTGCCGGAACTGTTCGGCTCGGACGTTTTCGGCGATAAGGTGATGAAAGAGCGCCTGGACGGCGAGACTTATAACGCGGTACGCCGCGCTATCGACGGCGGCGCGCCCCTTACCTTTGTTGAAGCGAAAAAAGTCGCCTCCGCTATGAAAGATTGGGCTATCGAAAAGGGCGCGACGCACTTTACCCATTGGTTCCAACCGATGACCGGCATCACCGCCGAAAAACACGACGGCTTTGCCGAACCGGATAAAGACGGCAACCTTATAATGAAATTTTCGGGCAAATCGCTCGTTAAGGGGGAGTCCGACGCGTCGAGTTTTCCGTCGGGTGGCTTACGTGCGACTTTTGAAGCGCGCGGCTATACCGCTTGGGATCCCACTTCTTACGCCTTTATAAAGGACGGCAGTCTGTATATTCCGACCGCCTTCTGCTCGTACGGCGGCGAAGCGCTCGACAAGAAAACACCGCTTTTAAGGTCTATGGAAACGCTGAATAAAGAAGCGCTCCGCATCTTAAAACTTTTCGGGAACAAAGAAGTCAAAAAAGTCGTACCGACCGTCGGTGCAGAGCAGGAATATTTTCTTATAGATAAAAGCGTGTATGAAAAGCGTTTGGACCTGATACATTGCGGCAGAACGCTGTTCGGCGCGCGTCCCGCCAAAGGTCAGGAACTCGAAGACCACTACTACGGCGCTATAAAGAGCCGCGTTTCCGATTTTATGAAGGAAGTGGACGAAGAACTTTGGAAACTCGGGGTTTACGCGAAGACCGAGCATAACGAAGTCGCGCCCGCACAGCACGAACTCGCTTGCGTTTACAATACTGTCAATCTCGCGTGCGACCAGAATCAGTTGACGATGGAAGTATTAAAGAGCGTCGCCAACAAGCACGGTATGGTTTGTTTATTGCACGAAAAGCCTTTCGCGTCGGTAAACGGCAGCGGCAAGCACAACAACTGGTCGCTTTCCACCGATACGGGCGAAAACCTTTTAGAACCGGGCGAAACTCCGCAGGAAAACGCGCAGTTCTTATTGTTCTTGCTCGCGGTAATAAAGGGGGTTGACGAATATCAGGATCTTCTCCGTATATCCGTGGCTACGCCTGGCAACGACCACCGTTTGGGCGCGGACGAAGCGCCGCCCGCGATAGTTTCCATCTATCTTGGCGAAGATATAGAACAGATATTAAAGGCGATAGAAAAAGGCAAGTCCTATTCGTCTCTTAAATCGGATTATCTGCGTATCGGCGTGTCCGTTCTGCCGTCCATAAAGAAGGACTCCACGGACAGGAACAGAACTTCGCCGTTCGCGTTTACGGGCAATAAGTTCGAGTTCCGTATGGTAGGTTCTAACACGAATATTTCCTGTCCTAACTTTATATTGAACACTATCGTTGCGGACGAGCTCGCGGGATTTGCCGACGAACTCGAAAAGGCGGACGATTTTTCCGCCGCGCTCGACTCGCTGATTAAACGTACTATCAAAAAGCATAAACGCATTATTTTCGCCGGCAACAATTATTCCAAAGAGTGGAAGATCGAAGCGGAAAGACGGGGGCTTAAAAACTACAAGACCACGGTGGACGCGCTTATCCATTATGCGGACGCCAAAAACGTGAAACTGTTCAAGCGCAGAAACGTTCTGTCCGTAAGCGAGATAAGGTCCAGAATGGAAATCCTTCTCGAAAACTACGCGAATATCCTGCACATAGAAGCGTTTACCGCTTTGGATATAGCGCGTAAAGAGATAACGCCGGCGCTCATCGCATATCAGTCGTTTATTCTGTGCGAATATAACGGTAAAAAGGAGATCGGGGATCTCGATTGCACGCTTGAAAAGGGCTTGCTCGAAAAGATGTCGGCGCTTGCGACGAAATTTTCAAAGGCAATAGATAAACTCGAAAGCGATTTGAACGGTTACGACAAGTCGCTCGGCAATTACGAAAAAGCTCTTTACTGCAAGGATAAACTTCTCGTCGATATGGACGAAGTCCGGAAGTACGCCGACAAGGCGGAACTGATACTCGGCAAAAAGTTCTGTCCTTTCCCGACGTACGAAGATATTTTATACAGCGTAAAATATTGACAAGATGTAATAAAACGCGGCGCTTAACGATTTAAGCGCCGCGCACTTTTAAAATCGGCAAAAAATAAAAACATTTTTATTTTTTAACGTCTTTTTTGATTGACTTTATTTACGCTTTGATTATAATATAATTTAGCACTTAAAAGGTTAGAGTGCTAAAAATTGACGGGAGACGACTTATTATGAAACAATTTAAAACCGAATCGAAAAGAATTCTCGATCTGATGATCAATTCCATTTACACCAACAAGGAAATATTCCTGCGCGAACTTATTTCCAACGCGTCGGATGCTATCGATAAGTTGAAATTCATTTCGCTTACCGATACGACGGTAAATTCCGATTTCAAGATAAATATTTCCGTCGATAAGACGGCGCGCACGCTCGTTATAGAAGACAACGGTATCGGTATGACCGATAAGGAGTTGGAAAAGAATCTCGGCACTATCGCGGAGAGCGGTACTCTCGCTTTCAAGAAGGAAAACGAAGGAAAAGAAAACGAACTGATCGGGCAGTTCGGCGTGGGGTTTTATTCGGCGTTTATGGTCGCCGACAGGATCGTGGTTTATACGAAAGCCTACGGTGCGGATAAAGCCTATAAGTGGGAGAGTGCGGGGGCTGACGGCTACGATATTTCCGAAGCGGAAAAGGACGGGCTCGGTACGAAAATCGTGCTTAAACTTAAAGAAGACACGGAAGATTTCAAGTATTCCGATTTTTTGGAAGAATATAAGATAAATTCGCTCGTCAAGCAGTATTCCGATTATATCCGCTATCCTATCGT
Source organism: Clostridia bacterium (assembly GCA_017612915.1). GTDB lineage: Bacteria > Bacillota > Clostridia > Christensenellales > Borkfalkiaceae > UBA1259. The sequence goes on from JAGAEX010000024.1 coordinate 11,892, forward strand.
GATGGAAATGACCAGAAGTCGCAAAAAAGAAGGTTCGCCGGACGATAAACCGGAGTACGAAAGTTATAAGGAAGCGGAGACCTTAAACAGTATGGTCCCCGTGTGGAAAAAACCCAAGTCGGAAGTAAAAGACGAAGATCTTAACGAGTTTTATAAAAACGAATTCCACGATTACACCGATCCGTTAAAGAGCGTTTACGCCAAAATAGAAGGCGCCGTCAACTACGATGCGTTGTTGTTTTTCCCGTCGAGAGCGCCCTTCGACTATTATTCAAAAGACTACAAAAAGGGCTTAAAACTCTACTCTAACGGCGTTATGATAATGGAAAAGTGCGAAGACCTTTTGCCCGACTATTTCGGGTTCGTAAAGGGCGTCGTGGATTCTTCCGACCTTTCTTTAAATATTTCGCGTGAAATTTTGCAGCAGGACAGACAGGTGAAAGCCATCGCGAGCGGCATCGAAAAGAAGATTTCCGCGGAACTTAAAAAGATGATGGACGAAGACCGCGAAACTTACGAAAAACTTTTTGCGGAATTCGGGCTTTCCGTAAAATTCGGCGTGTACGCCGGATTCGGTATGAATAAGGACAAACTGAAAGATCTTTTAATGTTCTACTCGTCGAAGAAGGAAAAACTCGTGTCCCTTTCGGAATACGTCAAAGAAATGCCCGAAGGACAAAACGAGATCTACTACGCGTCGGGCGAGTCGTACGACAAGATAGCGACGCTTCCGCAGATAGAAAAAGCCAAGGAAAAGGGCGCGGAAATTTTGTTCTTTAAGGACGGCGTGGACGAATTCGTCGCAAAAATTCTCGGCGAATACGAAGGTAAAAAGTTCAAGTCCGTCGCAGAAGCCGATTTTTCTTTGGATAACGACAGCGAAAAGCAGGAACTTAAAGAAAAGAACGAACAATACAAAGATCTGTGCGCGGAGATAAAGGCAAATCTCGGCGACAAAGTTAAGGACGTAAGGCTTACCGCTAACCTTAAAACCTATCCCGTGTGTCTTATTGCTGACGGCGATCTGTCAATAGAAATGGAAAAGGTTTTAAATTCTATGCCGAACGCCGACGGTAAAGTTAAAGCCGACAAGGTTTTGGAGATAAGCGCGGGGCATAAGATACTTGAAAAACTTCAAAAACTTTACGACGAAGACAAGGAAACGCTCAAAAAGTATTCGTCGGTGCTTTACGAAGCGGCGCGCATTTTAGAAGGCTTATCTATCGACGATATCCCCGGATTCGTGGGCGCGCTTTCTGATATAATATAAAATTACAGGGTAAAAGGATTATCTGATGGCGGAAAAGAAAATATCGAAAAACGACGAAGCGGCGCTTAAACTCGTCGATATAGTCAAGACTTACGGTTCCGGCGATAACGCTGTGGAAGCGCTTAAAGGCGTCAATATAACTTTCCGCAAAAACGAGTTCGTGTCCGTTTTAGGGCCGTCCGGTTGCGGCAAGACCACTATGCTGAATATCATAGGCGGTCTCGATCGCTATACTTCGGGCGACCTTATAATAAACGGCGTTTCCACCAAAGAGTATAAAGATAAAGACTGGGATACTTACCGCAACAACAGTATAGGGTTCGTGTTCCAGAACTATAATCTTATTTCGCACCAGACGGTGCTGTCCAACGTGGAACTTGCGCTCACGCTTTCGGGCGTAAGCAAGGCGGAGCGGCATAAAAGAGCAAAACAAGTTCTAAAAAGGGTAGGGCTTATAGATCAGGCTAACAAAAAGCCCAACCAACTGTCCGGCGGACAGATGCAACGCGTCGCTATTGCGCGCGCTCTCGTCAACGATCCGGAGATAATTCTTGCCGACGAACCGACCGGCGCACTCGATACCGAAACGAGCGTACAGGTTTTAGACATTTTAAAGGAAGTCGCGCGCGATCGACTGGTTATAATGGTAACGCATAATCCGGCGCTTGCCGAAAAGTATTCCACGCGCATCATCAATCTTCTTGACGGCGAAAAAACGGGCGATACCGACGAATTTACGGAAAACGGCGAAGTTCCCGCTCCCGAAAAAACCGAAACGCCCGATAAAAAAGCAAAAGGTAAGGCGGCGATGAAACTCGGCACGGCGTTCCTTTTGTCTTTTTCCAATTTGCTCACGAAAAAGGGCAGGACGACTTTAACTTCCATCGCGGGTAGTATAGGCATAATAGGCATCGCGCTGGTGCTTGCGGTATCCACGGGATTTTCGGGATACGTAAGCCGTTTGCAGTCGAACACGCTTTCTTCGTATCCGCTTACCGTGTCGGAAGCGACCGTCGATATAGAAGATTTTCAAAAACTGACCAATCGCGAGATAACCGACGCGTTGCTGGCGCAAAGGCTTGAAAAGACCGTTTACACCAAGGCTTTATTCGGCGATCTTACCAATATGCTGTCGAGCAATAATCTTTCAGAACAATATTTGACCTATCTTAGCGATTACGTGGATCGGAAAAACGAAGATGCGGAAAAATCGGGCAGGGATTGGGCGTATAGCGTGCAATACGGTTACGGTTTCGACGTCAATAACTATCTTTATTCCGATCTTGCGTTTTTGGGTATGCGTTTTACAATGCCCATAGAGCAACTCGTAAAATATCTGGAAAGGATCTTCGACGAAGGTATCAAAAACTCCAATTATAATATAACTTCGGAGTTTATAAGGGCGTATATACCGACGCTATCGGAAATACCCGAAAACGGAACGCTCGTTAAATCGCAGTACGAACTTCTCGACGAAGATTCGGGCGGAAGATGGCCGGAAAAGGAAGACGAACTGCTTCTTGTCGTCAATAAATACAACGAGATCTCCGATATAACGCTCGCGCTTTTAGGTTACCGCTCGATAGACGGCGTCAACTCTAAAGACTATTCCGTTATCTTCGGCGGCGAAAACGAGATGTCTTTCGACGAAGTTAAAAACAAATCCTTTTATTATCTTAAAAACGATAACCGTTTCGTGCGATCGAACAGCGGAAACTGGTACGATAAAACCTTTATGAATACTTCTTCGGGCGAGTCGGAGTCTGATTTCAAGCCCGATATGACCTTAAAGATCACGGGGATAGCGCGTATCAAGGAAGGCGTGCAAGGCGGCGTGCTCGATTCGGGCATTGCCTATACCGCCGCGTTTAAAGAGAGAATTTTAAACGACAACAAGGCTGTTTACGACGAAAACGGCAATATCGACGAAGAGAAAAGTCCCGCGATCTCCGTCGCCGCGCAAAAGGCGGGCAAAAACCCGTGGAAAATTTACGCGTGGTATTTGACTTTGGGCGATAACGGCAAGCCGAATTGGAACAGTTCCGATCCCGTAATGGCGTGGGCATACAGGCTTTTGATGGATAATACCGACAAATACAGTGTGGCGATGAAAGCGATGCTGAAAGAACTTACGCTGTCGTACGATTGCAATTTAAGAAGTTTGGCGGGTAGTGATAAAGTAAGCAAAATATATATCTATTCGTCGGAATATCAGGACAAGAAAGATATAAAAGATTATCTTGACGCGTGGAACGAATTGCACCCCGCGGAAGGAGATCAGGTGCATTATTCCGACTCGACGGAGATGCTTTTCGAGGCGCTTAATTCAATAGTGGACGGGGTAAAGATAGTTCTGATTGCGTTTACCGCGATATCTCTTGTCGTGTCGAGTATAATGATAGGCATAATTACTTACGTTTCCGTGGTCGAGCGCACGAAAGAAATAGGCGTTTTGCGTTCTCTGGGCGCACGGAAGAAGGATATTTCAAGGATATTCAACGCGGAAACTTTCCTTATAGGTTTGTTTGCGGGGCTTATCGGTATAGGCGTGTCATATCTTCTGACTATTCCGATAAATCTTATAGTCGGGCATTATTTGGAAAACGCAGGCGCTATCGCCGCGCTGAAAATAACCGACGCTATGCTGCTCGTCGTAGTAAGTTTCGTACTTACGCTTATCGCGGGCGTGATACCCGCGCGTATAGCGGCGAAGAAAGACCCGGTAGTTGCGCTGCGTACTGAATAAATACGGACGGAATAAAAAAGTGTAAAAAAGCGCGCCACCGCTAAAATAGCGGTGGCGCGCCGTTTATTTTTTAAATTATACTCCTTCCATAACGTGCATATTGCGAAGTTCTGCGTTTTCTATCGTGTCTAAAATAGCAAAAGCGTGCGTGTCGAGATTGTTGCAGGTCGCGGTCGTTATTTTCTGCGCTTTGAATTCGTCTGTAACGATCGTCGCGATATCCTGTATAATTTCTCGCTTTTCCATAGCCTCTTTGTGGGAATTTCCGAGTTCGGTTAGCCCTGTTAAAGCAAATTCCAGATCGGAAAGGTTTTCCAAATCTCGCATACCGCGGTACGCCCATTTATAAAATGGCTCGAATACGTTATTCAAAAGGTAAATTACCGATACCGTGTGTTTTACGAACTCAAAAAGCGCAAGGCTCGCCGCGCCCGTTTCGCCGCGCTTGATAAGCCGCTCGTAATTATAAGTTCCCGATTGCGCCATTATCGCCGCGTGGGCGGATATCTTTTTGCGGCGAATATCTTCGGGATAGCCCTGTTTTAAGATATTCCTTATCTCGGAAAATTTTCCGAGATCGTCGCGATACACTTCGCCGCTCACAGCCGCGCGTAGCGACTCCGTCGGCGTGTATAGCCAGCGTTTAACGGTGTCGGGGGCGGAGTTTGCACCCAGCAGTTTAGTGTAAAAATCGTCGATAACGATTACTCCGCGCCTGTTTCCGCCGGCGGGGGAAACGAGCGACCGTTTTACGCCCATAAATTCTTTGGGAAGTTTGGCGTACGCGCGTTCTAACTTAAATCCGTATTCGCGTTCGGCTTCTCTCGTTATCCACATACAAAAGCCCGCCTCGAAGTCGTGATCGCGGGATAATTCGTCGTCGTATCCGAGACACTCCGAGCCTTCGCCCGCAAGCCCCACCGCTATCTCGCCGATTTTGTCGGCAAATTCCGATTCCAACATCGGCTTGCCGTATTGTAAGTAAAATTCACGCGATAATTCA
>JAGAEX010000025.1 GCA_017612915.1 Clostridia bacterium
AAAAAATTTAAAAAATTTTAAAAAAAATTTCAATAAAAAAAGCGAAGAATAATTCTTCGCCGAAATTGTTGACTTTTACCGTATTTTTATACCGTTTTTACGATTTTTTTACTATTTAAGGGTTTCTACGATATGCCGTGCGTACGCCCCCGCGATATTCACTCCGGTAATTTTTTCTATCTCGGTGATAAACGCGTTGGAATTTACTTCGCAAACGTAAGGTTCGCCGTTTACACCGAAAAGAAGATCCACTCCGCAGTAATCGAGCCCCAAGATATTCGCGCACTTTTCCGCCGCGGCGATAAACTCATCGTCCGGCGTATAAGGCTTGCCCTTCCCGCCGAGAGCGATGTTAGAACGAAAATCCTTGTCGTTTTCGCGCATCATTGCGCACAAAAATTTCCCGCCGACGACGATAAGTCTGATATCCGTGCCCGACCTATACGGCAAAAACCGCTGATAAAGGTGGGGCTTTTGTTTAAGTTTTTCCGCAAGCGCTTTAAGTTCGGCAAAATTATCCGCTTTATAAACGCCCTTGCCCATAGAGCCGAAACTCTCTTTCACCACAACGGGATAGCCGAGTTTTTCGGCGATCGTTTTTAAGCCACGTTCGTCGATCTTTGATTCCGCGCGATAACAAACGGGTGCAAAAAGGGTATCGGGAATATTCAGTCCCGAGCCAATAAGCGCGATATACGTTTCGCCCTTGTCGTCGCACGTACGGATCGCGACGTGAGTGTTAAAAAGCCTTATACCCGATTTTTCGATACAGGCGGAAAGATATTTGTCCTTATCGAAAAAAACGGCGAAATCACAAGAAAAGATCTTGTGATTTTTGCCGCCTTCAATCAAATTTTCAACGTATCCGTCGTCAACGATTTCGGCATTTACGCCGAGAATCGCCAACTCTTCTTTTAGCCGCGCCGCAAAATGCACGCTTTCTTTCGGTTCACCGAACGGATTGACGCAAATAATACCTTTCATCTATTAAAACAGCCCGCTTATCCTGCCCTCGTCGTCCACGTCGATATTTTCGGCCGCGGGAACTTTGGGAAGCCCCGGCATAGTCATTATATCGCCTGTAAGCGCAACGATAAAGCCCGCGCCCGCCGAAACTTTGACGTTCCTGACGGTGATCCTGAAGCCCGTAGGCGCGCAAATCTTATCCTTGTCATCGGAAAAAGAATATTGTGTTTTCGCTATACACACGGGCAGTTTATCAAAGCCCATCGCGTTGAGTTTATCTATCTGTTTATTCGCTTCGGCGGTGAAAAGCGCCCCTTCTCCGCCGTAAATTTTAACCGCGATATCGGAGATCTTTTCTTTTATAGACCTATTAAGGTCGTACGAATAGGTAAACTCGGAAGCGTTGCCGCTATCCGCGAGCCGCGCCACTTCTTTCGCAAGGTCTATGCCGCCAGCGCCGCCGTCCGCCCAAACGGTGGATAAAACCACGTTTACGCCGAGTTCAGCGCACTCTTTTATTACTTCGTTTATCTCCGCGTCGGTATCGGTCGGGAACCTGTTCAGTGCGACCACCGCTGGCAGTTTATATACTTCTTTAAGATTTTTAAGATGCCTTAAAAGGTTGGGAAGCCCGTCCACGACCGCTTTTAAGTTTTCGTCTTTAAGTTCTGTCTTTTTCGCGCCGCCGTGCAGTTTAAGGGCGCGAACGGTCGCAACGAGCACCACCGCCGCCGGTTTAAGCCCAGCAACGCGGCACTTTATATCCAAAAACTTCTCCGCGCCGAGATCGGAGCCGAAGCCCGCTTCGGTAACGCAATAATCGCCCGCTTTTAACGCTACCCGCGTCGCTATCACCGAATTACACCCGTGCGCGATATTTGCAAAAGGTCCGCCGTGGATTATCGCGGGCGTGCCTTCCAAAGTCTGCACGAGATTAGGCTTGATCGCGTCCTTTAAGAGCGCCGCCATAGCGCCTTGCGCCTTCAAGTCGCCGGCCGTTACGGGTTCGCCCGCCATATTGTAACCAACGATTATTTCAGCCAGCCTTTCTTTAAGGTCTGCTATCCCGCTCGAAAGACAAAGCACCGCCATTATTTCCGACGCAACGGTTATATCGAAACCGTCTTCGCGCATAACGCCGTCCGTCCTTTTGCCAAGCCCGCCGATGATCTTACGAAGTTCGCGGTCGTTCATATCCACGCAGCGCTTAAAAGTTATGCTTTTGACGTCGATATTCAAAGCGTTGCCCTGATATATGTGGTTATCGAGCATCGCGGCAAGAAGATTGTTCGCCGCACCTATCGCGTGGAAATCGCCCGTAAAATGCAAATTTATATCTTCCATCGGAACGACTTGCGCGTATCCGCCGCCCGTAGCGCCGCCCTTTACCCCGAACACGGGACCGAGCGACGGTTCGCGAAGCGCCACTACCGTTTTTTTACCTATTTTATTCAGCGCGTCGGCAAGTCCTATCGTCGTAGTGGTCTTGCCTTCGCCCGCCGCCGTCGGCGTTATCGCAGTAACGAGAATGAGTTTGCCGTCGGGATTTTCGGTTTCTTTTAAATATCTTAAGTCTATTTTCGCTTTATAGTTACCGTATTGTTCGATATATTTTGCGTCAATACCCGCGACTTCCGCTATATCTCCGATAAATTTCGGCTGTACGGAATTGGCAATTTCTATATCGCTTTTATAATTCATAAGTTGCTCCTTAATTTCATCTCGTAAAACTTTTTTGACCGTTAGCCCTTTTTCCAGGTATGCGGCGCTAACAGTATGATCATCGGGAATATTTCAAGTCTCCCCGCGAGCATTACCATTGACAGTAAAAGTTTAGAATACCAAGCGTAACCCGCATAGGACGCCATAGGCCCGACGAGTTTCGTAACGCCCGGCCCGACGTTGCTTATGCATGCAAGAGTCGCGGAGAAGTTCGTGAACACGTCAGCAAACGGATCGAGCGACAGCAATAAAACGCAAAAACAGACTATCGCTATATAAAGTATCAGGTAAGTCAGAACGCCCCTTTCCGTTTCCTGCGAAAGCGTTTTGCCCTCGAATTTTACGGATACTACCGAACGCGGATAGATCATACGCTTAATATTCGCCGACGCTGAATGCCTTAAAATGCACAATCTCGCGACTTTCATACCGCCGCCCGTAGAACCGCCGCTCGCCCCGATCACCGTCAGAAAGAGCAGTATGCCCTTCGACAGCGCGGGCCACTCGGCAAAGTCCACCGTAGAAAACCCCGTCGTCGAAGTAACGGTGTTTACCTGGAAGAAGGAATATCGCATCGCACCCCAGAAAGTACCGACGGAATTCATTATATTGAGCGCGATCACCACCGAAGCAGTTAAGATCATCAGGACGTAAACCAGAAGTTCTTCGCTCTTTAATGCTTTAAGCAAGTTACCAGTCAGAACCAGATAAAAAATATTGAAATTTATGCCGAACAAGAACATAAACACGGCGATAACCATTTCAAAATACACGTTGCCGTAATACGCGATACTTCCGTCGTGCACGCCGAAACCGCCCGTACCCGCCGTAGAAAACGCCGTTAAAACCGCGTCGTATAAAGGCATACCGCCGACAAGCAGCAAAAGCGCTTCCAACGCTGTCAAAAGCATATATATACCGTAAAGTATCTGCGCCGTATGAGTAATCTTTCCGACAAGCTTGCCCGACGACGGACCGGGTGATTCCGCGCGGAACACGTACATAAGCCCCGCCCCGACACTCGGCAACACGGCAAGTATAAACACGAGCACGCCCATACCGCCGAGCCAATGGGTAAGGATCCGCCAGAACATTATCGATCTCGACATAAATTCCACACTGTCAAGCGCGCTCGCGCCCGTCGTGGTAAAGCCGGAAACCGTTTCGAAAAACGCGTCGAAAAAACCGGGTATTTCGCCGGAAATGATAAATGGTAAGCAACCTACGACCGACAGCACTATCCAAGCGAGCGCAACGATAACGAAACCTTCTTTCGCGTAGATGGATTTATCGCGGAATTTTAAGAACGACAACGGTGTTCCGACGGCGAAAAGCCCCGCCATCGGAATAAGAAAGGAAAGATATGAATTTTCACCGAAAGAAACTCCGACCAACAGCGGTACTAAAAGCAAAACCGCTTCTATAAGCATCGCTTTGCCGAGCACGTTCAAGACCATTTTATAATTCATAGTTTATTTTGATTTATAAGTCCCCGCCTTGAAAATATCGGATAAACCGCGTATTTGTTTCAGCGTGGTTACGACTATAATTTTATCGTGTTTTTGAATAAACGCGTCGCCCGACGGGAAGATATATTCGCCGTCACGGACGATGCCGCCTATCAGAACGTCTTTTTTGATTTTAAGTTTATAGAGCGGCACTCCGTCGTTATCGAAATCGTCGCCTACGGTAAACTGCAACGCTTCCACTTTTTCGTTTAAAATGTACAGCGCGTCCATTTTGTCCGAAAATTCCGCCTGTGCCGCACGAATAAACATAATTATCCTGTTCGCAATAACGTTGCGCGGCGAAACGACCGTTTCCAACCCGAGTTTTTTGACCATTGAAGTAATAGACGATCTATCCACTTTGGTAACAATCTTGCCCACGGACTTTTGCTGCGCGTACAAAGAAATAATAACGTTTTCTTCGTCAATACCGGTAAGAGTAACGCAACCGTCGCTGTCTTTCAAGCCTTCTTCGTCCAAAATGGTTTGGTCTGTACCGTCGCCCAAAAGCACAGTCGCATCGGTAAGCGCATCCGAAAGTTCTTCGCACCGTGCCTTGTCAGATTCTAAAATCTTGACCGCAACGCCGCCAAGCAATAATTCTTTGGCGAGATAATAAGCGATCTTGCCGCCTCCGATAATAAATACCGATTTAGCGCGCGGCTTGAAGATTTTAAGCGCTTTACAAAACGCCGCGAGTTCGCGTTCTTGTGCGATAATGTAAACGGCGTCGTTTTCCATTACGGTAAAGTCGCCGCGCGGAATAAATACCTTTTCGCCGCGGATAACCATACAGAACAGTAATTTATAACCGTAAGAAGCCGATATTTGCATAAGCGATTTGCCGCAGATAGGGTTTTTCGCGCCTATATCGAATTCCACTAATAACGCCTTGCCGTCGGCAAAACTGTCCACGCTCTTCGCGGAAGGGAATTTTAACGCCTGTGCAATCTCCAACGCGGTTTGCAGTTCGGGGTTAAACGCAAGATCAAGCCCCAAATATTCGCGCATACTGTCTATCTCCGCAAACAACTGCGGATCTCTTACCCTTGCGATAGTTCTTTTCACACCGAGTTTTTTGGCAAGAACGCAACAAAGGATATTGAGTTCGTCGCGCGAAGTGCAAGCGATAAGAAAGTCTGCGGATTCCGCGCCCGCGTCCAAAAGTACCTGCCTTTCAAGCCCGCCGCCCACGATACCGTTGGCATCGTAATGATTAACGATATAATCGACGCTCTTCTCTTCTTTATCGACGACAACGACGTCGTGACCTTCTTTAACAAAGTTTTCTATTAAGGTTATGCCGACCTTGCCGGCACCTACAACTATGATTTTCATATTTATAATATAATAAGCAATTTTGGTAAAAAAGTCAAATCTTTTGTAAATATATAAAAAATAATGAAAAGAGTAGTAAAAACAGTTGAAAAATTTTTATTATTTTGATACAATACAATAGCGATTGAAATTTAGGGGTATCGCCAAGCGGTAAGGCAACGGACTCTGACTCCGTCACTTCGTTGGTTCGAATCCAGCTACCCCTGCCAAATACGGAACGATACGAACCGCTTTATATTATGCGGGCGGAATTGTTCGGAATAATCGTTGCAAGGTGATTAAACCCCTTGCAACTTTTTATTGTCTTTTTTTCTCTTTCGGCCGCGCTATCCTTTCTTAATTGCCTTTGTCGCCGAGTTCGCGCCGTTCTCTCGGCTTGCGCGACCTAATGAGCCGTATAAATTACAACCTTTTCGCGCGTTCTTACGCGCGTACACGCGCGCCCGCGCGCATATTCTTTTCTTTTTAAATATTTATTCTTTATTGTTTATCATTTTGATAAACCCCCCATTTATCGTTTTGATAAACATTTTATAAAAATTTGTTTATCATTTTGATAAACCTTTTTATATAAAAAACATACCCCCGACAAAATGCCGAGAGTATGTTTTTAAGGAGCAAAACCGAAATACAGTTTGTATGAGTTATTTTAAAACCTTGTTTTGCGTGCCGTCAATAGATAATTGCGTTATCGTTGCTTGCCTATACGCCGTTATTTTCTTACCGTCTTCAAGTGGTATTTTATACTTTGTAATTAAACCGCGTATTGTAAGTTTTTCAAGTGCCCTATACGCCGTAAAATACGACATATTAAACTTTGTTTGCAACGTTGATATAGGAGCGGTAAACGCGCCGAAGCCGTCTTTTTTAGTTATCTTTGTAAAATGCGCAATTTCGGAATAAATAAGCAACTCGGCGGGCGATAAATCAAACCTAACCGCCCACTCGTGAAATACAGGCGTATAACCCCCCGTATCAATTATTTTTTTATACTTTTTGCTTTCGTATAATTCTATTTTCCTTTTTATCATATCCCCGCCCGCGCTCTCGTTCGGTTGGAAAAATTTTGCCGTCGCTTTCGCTTTGTCAAAATTCTTTTCGGTATAAAATACTTACAACGCGCCCCCCGCCTTTTGTTTTGTTCTTTTTATTTTTTCTTTTCTGTTTGTTTCCTTTTTTTCACGCGGGGGTGAAAAAAAAGGAAAATAAAAAAATAAGAAAATTGAAAAAATAAAAAAGAAACAAAAACAAAAAGTGCGTTAAAATCCGTTAAATAAGTCTTTTAACCTGTCAGGTATTTTTCTATAATCTAAAAAATATTCGCAATAATGCGTAGGCTCGCCGTACTTGTTTAATGTTTCACGTCGAAAACTCTCTATCGGATAGCCCATTGAACGTAATTCGGATATTCTCGCAGTCGGATTTGCTATACCATATTTGATAAAAAAATCTCGTCTTGTCGCTCTTTCGTTCCTTAATAATGCGCCTAAAATCCGTTTATGTTGTATTCCCATACTTGCCCCCAAAAAATCGCGTATAACGCGTTTATTTGCCCCTTAAAGGCTAAACAACTCTTTTTCGTCGACATCTTCAAGCGCTCGCGTAAAACCGCCAAAAGACCGATTAAACCGCCTTGCGTTTAAAATGTCGTACAATAATTTTAAATCGTCCGAAAATTCGTTCGTAATTGTCGCATAACGTTCAATTACAGTACAATCGCTATTTATTATTCTATACGTCGGAAAAATAAGTTCCAACCCGTGTAAGCAAAAGCCCCTTAAATACACTATCCCGCCACATTTTACCCCGTATGTTTCGATTGTTTCTTTTAATTTCCAACGCAAAGGGCGAAAACCATAATTACGATAATATTTAACACCGCTTTTTATACCGTAATCAATTACAGGTTCATAAACGTTATATTGAACTTTAACGGCGCGCGGGGCGTTTTTGCCGTATATTTTTTGCATATCTGCGTAATAGTTGTTTACCCACTCGGACGAGTATTTATTTCGTATCCGTTTATTTTTATCCATTTGCTTTACCGCCGATTTTTCTTGCTCTTGCCTTTGCTAAATCGTCCAATAAATACAAGGCATTTACCGCTTTTAATTTTTTTGTTAATTTTGAAATCCCTTTATCTGTTTGCATATTAAGAATTACGGTTTTATAACAGCATTTTATTTTGTCAGCGATTATTGTATATAATTCGTACATCGATAAAACGTTATCGCTCTCAAATAGCGGGCAAGCCTTTACTTGATATGTATTGATTGTCTTTTCTTTTGATATGTTTAATTTGACTTTTTCGGCGTTCCAACCGTCGACAGGCTTAAAATATTTAGACCAAGAACAACCGCACACCGCTTTTTTACAGCCGAAGCAAAGGCTTTCGCCTATTTCGTGCTTATTCTTTCCTGTTTTATTCATTGTCGTTATCCGTTGTAAAATCTTCGTCCGCGTCCGCGTAATCTGAATTGCAATATATTTCGCAAAAATTTGCTTTAACGGTTGTTTGTCCGTTGCGATACGCTTTTAATGTTTTACCCGCAAGCGAACGCAGGCAAAATATTTCTTTGTCTATAACGTCGCATAATGCACAATAGTTCTTTTTTTCAAACTCTTTCATCGATATATACTTGGATTGCGAAACGTCGTTCGACATAACAAATAATGCCGAAAGTCTTGTCGCTATTTGCTCAATTTGTTCCAAAGCGCTTGTTAAATTGTTTTCATACTCTCTCATTGTTTTTACCACCTTTTTTATTTTTTTCAATATGCGAATTTTTAAGGCAAAGTTTATCCTTGTCGGGTAATTCTTCTGCCGTAAATTCCGATACAAAAAATTTTATTATTCGTAATTCGTCCGCTGTGTACTTTTCTTCGTTTAGCATTAAAAAGTTTTAAATAAATAATCTACCGAATTATGTTCGTTAAAAAGTTTTGCCACCTTTTCGCAATCTTTTAGCGATATACCTATATCGCCGTTAATCTTGCGCCGAACCGTTGCAAGGTGTATACCCAGCGTTTCGGCTATTCTTTGCGCTGTTATATCTTGCCGTATCATTTCAGCCTTTAAATTCTTATACATTGCTTTAACTCCTGTATTACAATTTTTTGTACTAAATGTACAACCTATTGTAAATTATAGTACAATACGTTGTACGTGTCAATAAAAAAATTGAATTTATTGTAAAAATTTTTTAAAATATGATAATTTATTGAAAAAATATGCTATTATATTAGAAAAGGAAGGTAAAAAAAATGGGAAACAATGAAAAAAATTTTGATAGTAAATTTATTGATTTGCTAAATGTTGCGCCGTTTACCGAGTTAACCGATATAATGCCCGAAGCAATCGCAGAATTAAAGGAAATTGAATACGAACTTGTTTTAGAAATAATGAAACAAAACCGTATAAATAAAAACACGCTTGCAAAAATAACGAATATTCCGAAAAGCACAATTTATCATATTTTAAGAAATTCGGATAATTACAATAAAACAGCACTTGAAAATATCACCAAAATAAGACAAGTTTTAAAGGTGAACGAAGAATTAAATAAAATAATGGAAACTATGAAACAACACCCCGACGAAAAAGAAAAAAAATATATTATATCGACTTTCAACGGCGAAGAAAAAATAGAAGATTTTATTTTTAATAAAGAAATGTTTGACAAGGCGATTGAAATATTACGAGCACTATCAAAATATGACGTATGATTAAAAAAGCAGTATGTTATTATAGGTACAGTTCGGCAGGACAGACAGAACAAAGCATTGACGGACAAAAACGCGTTTGTCGTGATTTTGCGCAACGCAACGGCTTTCAGATTGTCAAAGAATACGCCGACCGCGCTATAACAGGAAAGACCGACCAGCGACCGCAATTTTTAGAAATGATAAAAGACGCGAAAAAACGCGCCTTTGAATATGTTATCGTTTATAAACTCGACCGTTTCAGCCGTAAACGTTATGACAACGTTGTATATAAATTCCGCTTGGAACAATCGGGCGTTAAAGTACTTTCGGCAACGGAAGCAATAAGCGACACCGCCGAGGGCAAAGTTATGACGGCACTACTCGAAGCGATGGCGGAAATGTATTCCGAAGAGTTAAGCCAAAAAGTAAAACGCGGTATGAACGAAAGCGTTATAAAAGGTAATTATTTCGGCGGGCATATCCCTTTCGGGTATAAAGTAGTAAATAAAAAATTCGTTATCGAGCCGACCGAAGCAACAATTTTACGGTAT
>JAGAEX010000026.1 GCA_017612915.1 Clostridia bacterium
GGACTATAGACTTATGCGCTGCGGGCAATTATCTATGGGACGGCGTAAAGCGGGACAGACTGGTGTGGATAGGAGATATTCACCCCGAAATGCTTGCGCTTACCACACTTTACGGGCGAGTGAAAATTATAGAACGTTCGCTGGATTTTGTTAAAAAGCAGACGCCGTTGCCTAATTTTATGAACGGCTTTCCTATGTATTCTATGTGGTGGATAATAATCGTGGCGGACTATCTTAAACTCACGGGCGCGGCGGACTTTGCGAAAAAGCAGATAAAATATCTTAACGGGCTTGTGGATTTGATGTTAAACTGCGTTTTATCCGACGGGGAAATGCGTTATCCTTCGGAATTCGTGGACTGGCAGACGCACGGCAAGGCGGACGAAACGCACGGCGTTCGGGCAATAAATATTATAGCGGCTAAAAAGGCGATAGAACTCTTAAAGTGTTTTAACGAAAGTACCGCAAAAGCCGAAGAATTGCTTAACCGACTTATGAAAAAGCCGATAACGGTAAAAGACAGCAAATCGGTGTTAGGGCTTAAATACTTCGCCGTAGGGCTTAACGGGGAAGATAAAAAGAAACTCGTCTCCGGCGGCGCGAAAGGTATGAGTACGTTTATGAGTTATTATATCTTAAAAGCGGTTGCCTCTTACGATAAAGCGAAAGCGGTGGAAATGCTTAAAAGTTATTACGGCGCTATGCTTAAAAAGGGCGCAACCACCTTTTGGGAAGACTATAACGTGGACTGGTCTGAAAATTCCTGCCGTATAGACGAAAAACCGAAAGACGGAGAAAAGGACATACACGGGGACTTCGGGGCGCACTGTTATATCGGGTTCAGACACAGCCTTTGCCACGGCTGGTCTGCGGGCGTTATAAGGTTTATTAAAGAAGAATTATCGTGAACGTATTAAAAAAAGGCGGGTAAAACCGCCTTTTTTAATGCTTGGATTTTATACAAGCCGTTGACTTTGCTTTTTATTTTTAGTTAATCAGTGTTTGAGAAGAATCTCTATATAATTCGATTATTTCGCTTTTTTCCGTATATCCATCAAGGTCAAAAGTTTCTATTGTGGCGGAATTTGCAAAATCTAAGTAATAAGACGCAACTACAGTCTTGTTTTCCGTGGTCTCGGTTGTTTTTATCTCAGATTTCAAAATTTCATTGTTTTTATATATTACAGTTCCCGACAATTCATTCTTTTCCCATTTAAGACTCGTGTTAATATCGGTAAAATGATAGCCGAAAGAATATTTTACTTGATTTCCTGTTTTTGTAAGACTCGTGTTATAGAAAGGATATATTAATAATTCAGTATAACTGAAGAAATTGCGGACGACACTTGCATTTGCATAGTTCAGTGCATAATCGGTAATCAGTGATGTCAAACCTGCAAAATCTTCAACTTCTTGGTATTCCTTTGTAATAACCGGATCGGCATCGTTGACTTTTGTTGACTTATAATGCGCAACGACGTTAAGAGTGTCCGTTTCTTTTGTTGCGGTTGTTACGGCAAAAATTTCTTGAGTTATCGTCGTCGTTATTATTTGTTTATACTGGTAGTTATCATCGGCGTCTTCAATATTATCGGTTTCAACCGTAGTGGTGTTCACTGTTAATTTTGCGATAAGAGAACCGTCGGCTTTTTTGATTGCAAGCCAGCACTCGCGATTTTCTACGGTTTTGTTTTCAAAAACACCGTCAGTATAATCTTCTCCCTCGGCTGATTTGTTGTAGTGAAGCGTGATGTTTTCTTTTTCTGTCGATGATTTTGTCCAGTGATAAGTTATGTCACTGAAATTTTCGTAATCCGTATGCCCTTTCTTGAAAGCCGTTATTGCGGCAACTTCAAGTGTCTGGTACTCGTCAAACGAAATTGTGTCCGCTGAATTTTCGTTGCATCCCACAAGTGCAAGCGGCGTTATAGCACAAGAGAGTATTACAAATAGGGCAACTAATTTTTTTGCTATTTTTTTCATATTGTTCTCCTTTTATCTTTTTTTGTAGTATAGATATTTTATCCTACTGACTAAATTATAACATACGGTTATCAAATTTGTGCCAATATTTTTATTTTTTATAAAAAATTCAGTTAATTTCAACACAAAAAACGACCGCCGTTAACAGATGGTCGTTTTTTTTGGCAGGTTCTGGATAGTGCCGATCCTTTTGACAGGGCTTGCCCGTCAAATATGGCAAATCAAAGTCGCCCGCACCTTGGTTAAAATAACTCTACTCACAGCATAATAAAAGGGCGGTTTTTACCGTCCTTTTATTATGGCAGGGGTAGCTGGATTCGAACCAACGAAGTGACGGAGTCAGAGTCCGTTGCCTTACCGCTTGGCGATACCCCTAAATTCAAATTGCTATTGTATTGTATCAAAATAATAAAAATTTTTCAACTGTTTTCACGCTGTTTTTATTATTTTTTTATTTTTCCGTTCCTTTGTTTTATTCCGTTCGCCGAAAAGGTTGCTTTGCCGTGGAAAAAGTAGTACAATATCATTAAAAATTCAGGAGTTATCTATGCTGTATATTATAGGAAACAAACGCCTTTCCGTGGCGGTTAATTCAACGGGCGCGGAACTCGACAGCGTTAAAAAAGACGGGAAAGAAATTCTTTGGCAAAATTACGACGGTTCTTGGGCGGGGCATTCGCCTATACTCTTCCCGTTCTGCGGCAAATGCGCCGTAAATATCGACGGGAAAGTCTATAACGCGCCGCAGCACGGGGTTTTAAGAAGAAACGAATTTACACTCGTTTCGCAGACGGAAAAGGAACTGATTTTGTCCTTTTCTGCAGATGAAAACACTAAAATGCTGTATCCTTACGACTTTACCTTTACCGTGCGGTATAGCGTGCGCGGAACTTCGCTTTCTATCGAGTACGCGGTTAAAAATAACGGCAAAACGGAAATGTTTTTCGGCTGCGGCGGGCACGAGTCCTTTAATATCGACAAGCCGCTTACGGAATATTTTATAGAGTTTGAAAAAGAAGAAGCCTTATTAAGGCTGTACCATGACGAAAACGGGCGTTTGACGGGTGAGAGCCGCCTGTATCCGAAAAGCAGGTTTTTGAACTTCAAAGAAGTGCCGATTGAAAATTCCGACACGCTTATTTTTAAGGGTATCCGTTCTTCTTGGTGCAAACTCGTGGGTAAAAAAGGCGAAACGGTTGCCAAAACCTACTTTAAGGGCTTTAAAAACCTTTTATTCTGGCGTCCGAAAACCGCCGCTATGGTCTGTATGGAACCTTGGTCTAATTTGCCCGACGCAATAGACGATAACACCGATTTTAGGCATAAATCGGGCATAAAACCGCTTTCGGCAGGCGAAACGCGCATTATAAAACGAAA
>JAGAEX010000027.1 GCA_017612915.1 Clostridia bacterium
GCGTGGGCGGCGGATTTTATGTCTTTATCCGTTATCGTTCAATAAGTTCTCGTCCGTTATAATTTAAGAAGTTCTTGCAAAGAGTTTATCTTTTCTTCCGCCTTGGTCTTTACGTAAAAATCCAAAAGCCGCAAAGCAAACAGGTTTTCTTCTTCGGTCGTTTCTTCCTTTTCTTCTATCTTTTTAAGCGCGACGTACGTAGCGTGGTTTATCTCCCGCCCTTCGCCGTTAAAACAGTTTTCGCACAAAAATCCGCCCGAAAACGCGTCGAAAAACACTCTGCTTTTTATCTCGTTTCCGCACACGAAACACTCGTCCGTGTTAAGTGCGTATCCGATGATTTTAAGTGCGGAAATCAAAAACGCGCATAGTGCTCGCCGTGGCGAAACGCCGCCGTAAGCGATATTTTTTAACGCTTCTATCGCGCTGAAAAACAGTTCGGGAGAAGTGATGTCTTCCTTTGCGAATCGGCGAACGAACTCCAAAACCGCGCCCGCGGCGAAAAATTTTGTAACGTCTTCTCTGACGGGATAAAAACTGTCGTTAAGACTTGCGCCCGTAACCGTTCTTCTACCCGCCCGCTCGGAAATCAAAAATTCCGCAAAACAAAAAGGCTCCGACGCGAATTTAAGTTTCGCTCCCGCCTTTTTTACCCCTTTTAAACTTGCGGATACCGTACCCTTTTCCAGAGTGAATATCTTGATTATTTTATCGTTTTCGCCGTAATCGGTTTTGGACAGCACCAACCCCGTAAGTTTCTCTTCCATATCCGTCTTTGACCGTTTTATCGGTCGGAATTTATTTTTTAACGAGATTTTTGTATAAAATATAGTAGGAAATTTTGCCCGTTTTCTCAAACATCCGCCACGCGGAGTCCGCGGGACTTGTAAAATCAAACTCGCCCGTTTCTTTTTTCATAAAAAAAGTATGGGCAACCATTTAAATTTTATGCTTATAAAGACCGTCTATTTTTCGCCGTAGCCGTGTTCTTTTATAAGCGACGCGCTGTTTCGCCAGTCTTCCTTTACCTTAACGTAGGTGGTAAGAAACACTTTCCGCCCCAAAAACTTTTCCATATCTTGCCGCGCAAACGACGAAACTTCCTTTATCGCCGCACCGCGTTTTCCGATAAGGATCGCTTTATGCCCCGGCTTCTCGCATATTATATCAAGGCTTATATCGTAACACGAGCCGTCTTCACGCAGGGAAAAAATATTGACGGTTATCGCTATCCCGTGCGGTATTTCCTTATCGAACTTTAAAAGTATCTTTTCGCGCATTATTTCGGCGACCATAAATTTTTCCGAACGATCGGAAATAATATCTTCTTCAAACAGTTTTTCGCCGTCCGAAAGATGCGCCTTTATCACCTTGATAAGTTCCTTTACGTTCTTCCCTTTACGTGCCGAAACGGGTACAACTTCCAAATCGGTTTCAAGTTCTTTAAGACAGGAAATAAGCAGGCTTTCGGTCATTATATCAGTTTTTGAAAGCGCGACTATAACGGGCACCTTGCCCTTTTCGTACTTTGATAAAAGCGCTTTATCCCTGTCCGAAATACCGTTATGGCAATCTATTACGAAAAGTATAAGATCGACTTCTTTAGCAGCGTCTTCCGTCGTCTTTTGCATTACGGAATTAAGCATATTGTCTGCGTTATAAAGTCCGGGGGTATCAACGAACGCTATCTGACAATCTTCGGTCGTCAGCACGCCGAGGATCCTATCTCTCGTAGTCTGCGGGCGCGGGGAAACTATGGACACCTTTTCGCCGACTATTACGTTTATCAGGGTGGATTTACCGGCGTTCGCCCTACCTATCACCGCGACCGTGCCGCTTTTCATTCGTCCACTCCTAAAATTTTAAGCACCTCTTTTTCTTTATCGCGCATTTCGCGTTTGTCTTCGGGCTCAATATGGTCGTAGCCGAGAAGATGCAAAAGTCCGTGCATAATAAGGTAATTTCTCTCTCTTACCGCGCTGTGTCCGAACTCTTTCGCCTGCGCCTTTATTTTTTCATCGCAAAGAACTATCGAGCCTATAAAAATATACCGCCCGTCCATTTCCGTCTTGCATATTTCGGGCGTTAAGACCACCCCTTTTATATCGTCCATACTCGGAAAAGACAGTACGTCCGTTACTTTATCTATGCCGCGCTCGGCATTGTTTAAAGCCTGCATATCGTTCTCGTCGTCGAAAACGAGTTCGGCTTTTAAGTTTGCGGTCTGGTGGGTAACGGTATAGACCGCTTTGGCCACCTGTCCCACTTTAACGCGTCTTGAAAGACATTCTATCAAAAGTTTTCCCATCGCTTTTTTTCCTTTTACTGTTCGTTGTGCGAAGTTTCTTCGTCGATATCCAAGCCTTCTAAACTGACCTTCGGATACTTGATCCTGTCGTGATAAACGCCCGACAGGCTGTTGATTACCGTGTGGATTATAAGGTTTATTTCTTTAAGCGTCAATTCGCACTCGTCGAATTGACCGAGTTGCATACGCTCCGACACTATCTTTTTGACCGCGACCGAAACGGAATCGCGCGTGCGGGTTTTAAGGCTTCTGACCGCCGCTTCCGCACTGTCCGCTATCATTATTATCGCGGCGATCTTACTCTGCGGTTTAGGGCCTGCATAACAGTAATTTGCAAGCGATACTTCGCCGTCGGTAAACTTTTTCGCCTTATCGTAGAAAAAGAGTATGGGCATTGTGCCGTGGTGCTGTAAACATATATCCGCTATCTCTTTGGGAAGTCCGTTTTTAAGCGCGAAAACGTACCCGTCCTGCGTGTGCGATTTTATTATATTCGCCGAAAGTTCGGGCGTTAAGTCGTTGTGCGGGTTTACCCCGTCCGCCTGATTTTCCTTGAAAAATTCGGGACGGCGAAGTTTGCCGATATCGTGATAGTAGGCGCAAGTTCTCGTAAGCAATGCGTCTTCACCGATGGCAGTAGCGCAGGCTTCGGCGATATTCGACACTATTATCGAGTGATTGAAAGTCCCCGGCGCTTGCGTTATGAGTTTTCGTATAAGTTTCGCTTTATGGTCGGTGAGTTCCGACAACTTAAAGCAGGTTATCTTTTTGAACACACCTTCAAAGACGGGCAGTAAAATTATGAACGCCGCGGCGGCAAAAGGCCCCGACAGCGCGCCCGATATAAGGTTAAGCACGAGAACTCCGCCGCTGAATTCCACCATAGGCAAAATAATACATATAAGCGCCGGCAAAGATATAAGAAAACTTACGAGCAATATTTTAAGCCGCGAATAAAGTTCTTTTATGCAATAAATCGCAATTATGCCGGAAAACAGCCCCATCGCCACGAAAAATACTATCGAATATTCGGTGTTGGAGTAATCCGGGAAGGACGCGAAAGTGCCGGCAAACGCGTCGTAAGCAAACAGTATCGTAGTAAAAATAAAGTTGGAAAATATGGCTTTACCCGTATCGCTCGACAAAAACAGCGTAAGGATGGCGACGAACGCGACGGGGCGTACGTACGGGTTTATGAATTTCCCGCTCAAAAAGCATATCGCCGCACCGAGTTCCCAAATCAAAAACAGCATTTGCGAGTTGGACGCGCGCCTGAAAAAATCCCTGTCGGCAAACCAGAAATACACGGCGGTAACGGCGAGAATAAGCACCATTATCACTGCAAAATCGAATATCGCTATTAAGTTCGACAACGCGCTGTAAGCGGTTTTCCCTTCCGCAGTCGCGTTAAGCACGAACATACCGACGAACAAAAGCGCGAAAACAATCGCGTTTATCACGTAAGTCGTTATAACCGACGCGATATCTTTTTTCGTCCACTTTTCAAGTTTTAATGATTTACCTTTTTCCGACATGGTTTTTCTCCGCTCACCCGTAAAATATCTTTCTGTAAACTATTTTTACCTTATATTCGTATTTTTCTCCGATTTCGGTCGTTACCGACTCGCAAGAAATTATCTCTTTATCCCCGATCGCCGCCGTTGCGAACATCTCCGCTATTCTTTCTTCGCCGACGCGCTCCGACTCGTAAACATAAACGAATTCGCCTTTGACCGCGACGGTAGCGATAATCCCCACCTTTAAGGCGGTATCCTTGATCTCCGCGTAGCCGCTCACAAGGCTTTCGCCCGCTTTTACTTTGTCGCCGACGGTTTTTAACGCCGTGCCGCGATAAACTTTTATATACTCTATCTCGCCGTCTATATCCGAAATAAGCGTTTCTTTTTCGCCGACGAGCGATCTGACGGGTTTTTCGCTTAAAACGAGATGGATTTTAAGTCGATTGCCGCTTTTAACGCACTCCGCAAAAGAGATATCGTCCGTCGCCGCGAGTATTTTATCTGACAGCGCGGGGATATCAAGCCCTGAAAACCGCGAGAACGGTTTTACGTTTTCCCGTTCCAAAAGGACTTTCACCTCTCGCTCGTACACGCTGCCGCTCCCCGATAAGTCTATTGCGAAAACGAAGTCGTCCGCGACGATACAGCAAACGGCAAAAACGACCGCGCCGATAACCATCCCGATATTCCGTTTTAATTTCAGCGCGAAACGATATTTGCCCCTTTCGCCGATTCTCTTAATATTGTAGCACAATTCACGCGTAATTGCAAAAAATTTTTCGCTATCCCTTAAAGAAACGGTTACGACGAGCGTTTTAAAGTCGGTTTTTGAGATATCCCGCAGAACTATCCCTTTATTTTTAAGAATATTGACCAAATTATCGAGATTTAATCCCGTAACCTTATAGGTGGCGTACAGCCCTAAATTTTTTCCAATGCCTTTATTTTTCCGCAAACCGCCAGATCCCCCGCGCAATATTTTTTGATAAAAAGTCCTTCGCCCGTTATTTTCATCTCGCCTTTTTTCATAAACAGTTCTATTTGCCCCTGCGAATAACTTTTTATGGCTTTTACCCCTTCGATATACGCCGCGCTTTCGCCGATAAGCATTACTTTATAAGCGGGCGCGATATCTTCCCCGCCGAAAACTTGTATCACTTCTTCGATAAAACTCATTTTTTTACCGCCGCGTTTATTTTACTTAAAAGTTTATGCCGCGATTTTATTTAAAATACGCGGCGCGCCCTTTATACGGGCGCGCCGCGAAAACGATAATTATAAATTTTATTTTTCGCTACGGTAATAGTTTATTAAACAGCCTTTTATTATGATCTCCTTTTCGGTAGGCGTAAGATCGCCCACTTTTAGGGTAATTGTGCGTTTATTATCGCCCAAAACTTCCGCGCTTATTTTTTCAGCACCCGAAAGAATAGCGTCTTTTATACCTTTAATATAAACGTATTCGCCCACCTTAAAATCGTTTTTATCGACGACAAACGGTATCATACCCCAATTTATAAGGTTACTGCGATAGCGTTTGGTCGCATACTCTTCCGCAATATTCGCCACCCCGCCGAGTACACGCTGGCAGGACGCCGCCTGCTCCCTTGCGGAGCCGTCGCCGGGCTTAACTGAACACACCACGCTGCCATAGGTGGTTTTACCGCTGTCAAACGGCAGATCTTTCGGAAAACCTTCCGCCTTTACCGCTTTAGCGCGACCGACGTATTCGGGATCTTTTCTTGAAAGAGCGAATTCCGCAAGTTTTAAAGGATTAGAGCGGTATGACGAAGTTTCGCCCGACGGGATAAGTTCGTCCGTCGTTGTAACGGGATCGGTAAGCACCGATACCACTTTAAGTAAAAGATCGTCTTTAAGCGCTTCCATCTTCGGCCAGTCGGCAATATTAGGTCCGTAAACGAGTTGAGCGTTTTCGTCGCCACTGCCGCTCGCGCTGAACACTCTCGCTTTATAAATTTTATCGTCGAATTTATACTTTTTGATCTTCGCGGTATATTTAACGTCGAGCGCCGAAGTTATCGCCCCGCCGTTTTTAGCCGTCGCCGCGATACTTCTTGCGTCCATTAAAGCGACCGCCGAAAGTTGTCCGTTCGCGGGCTTACTGCCTTCCCTGCTTTCAAAGTTACGCGTCGTATGGCGTATCGAAAGCCCGTTGTTTTGCGGCACGTCGCCCGCGCCGAAGCAAGGCCCGCAGAACGCCGTTTTTACCACCGCGCCGCTTTCCATAAGTTTTGCGATATACCCGTTTTCTATAAGCCCTTTATAGACGGGCTGGCTGGACGGGTAAACGTTTAAAGTAAAATCTTCGTTATTTATCGCCGCGCCGTCCAATATATCTTCCGCTTCGGCGATATTTTCGTAAGTACCGCCCGCACACCCCGCGATAACGCCCTGCTCCACGTAAACCTTGCCGTCTTTTATCTTGTCCGTAAGACGGAATTCGCCTTTGCCTTCGGGCAGGAGCTTTTTGCCCGCCAACTCACACTCGCGCAAAAGTTCGTACGGGCGGGATAAAAAGTCGCGGATAGTGTAGGCGTTGGACGGGTGGAATGGAAGCGCTATCATCGGCTCTATTCTTGAAAGATTTATTTCTATCGCTCTGTCGTAATACGCGCCGTCTTCGGGTGAAAGTTTTTTATAGCCGTTTTCTCTGCCGTGCGCCGCGAGATATTCGCGCGTTTTTTCGTCAGTTTCCCAAACGGAAGAAAGACAGGTCGTTTCGGTCGTCATAACGTCTATGCCGATACTGGTGTCCATCGAAAGTTTAGATATGCCGTCGCCTATAAATTCCAGAACCCTGTTTTTAACGAAACCTTTTTTAAAAGTCGCCGCGACGAGTGCGAGCGCTACGTCGTGCGGACCTACGCCTTTACGGAGTTTACCTTTTAAGCGCACCGCCACGATCTCGGGATAATCTATATCGTAAGTTCTGCCGAGCAGTTGTTTTACCAGTTCGGGTCCCCCTTCGCCTATCGCCATAGTACCCAAAGCGCCGTAGCGGGTATGAGAATCGGAGCCTAAAATCATCGCGCCGCAATAAGCCCGTTCTTCCCGCATAAACTGGTGTATTACCGCAAGGTGAGGCGGCACGTAAGTCCCGCCGTACTTTTTAGCCGCCGAAAGCCCGAAAACGTGATCGTCTTCGTTTATAGTGCCTCCGACCGCGCATAAAGAATTGTGGCAGTTGGTAAGGGTATAAGGGAGCGGGAATTTCGTCAGCCCCGAAGCCTTCGCCGTCTGGATAATGCCGACGTATGTTATGTCGTGCGAAGTTATCTCGTCGAATTTGATCTTTAATTTTTCGTCGCCGTCTATTGTGTTGTGCGCGGAAAGGATCTTATACGCTATGGTCTTTTCTTTTCCGCCGTCCGGTACGGCGTTGACTTTAACGAGTTTTCCGCCCGAATACACTACTCCTTTGTTAATGAGTTTTATCATAATTTTCTCCGTGTGAGATTTTTTATTATAAAGCAGAAACGCCGCATAACGACGTTTATAAGCCCTTTATCGTCCGAATTTTTTATAAAGAAGTGCGATCATATCTTCTTTCGTCATCGCTTGCTGTTGTTTTTTCTTTTCCGCGGCGTTATGCCCCGCCCTTCTTTCTCTGTCCGTTTTGTTTTCGCCCGTCGCTATCCCGTGCGGGAGCGTGGAAGTTTTAAGCGTCAAGGATATCTTCTTTTTCTCTTTATCTACGCCCAACACCTTAACTTTAACGATATCGCCCACTTTAAGCACTTCCGACGGATGCTTGATATAGTTATCGGATATCTGCGAAATATGAACCAAACCGTCCTGATGCACGCCTATATCCACGAACACGCCGAAATCTATTACGTTTCTCACCGTGCCGTTCAGTTCCATACCTTCTTTTAAGTCGGAAAGGTCAAGAAGTTCGCTGTACAAAATAGGCTTCGGGAGAGAATCTCTTATATCCCTGCCGGGTTTTAATAGTTCGGTGATGATATCGTTAAGCGTCGGCTCGCCCACTCCGCACTTTGCGGCGACCGCCGACAAACCGATTTTATTCACCCTGTCTTTTACGTCCGCTATCTTACCCGCCGCGACGTCGTCAAGAGTATAGCCGACGATATCCAAAAGCGTTTTTACCGCGTCGTAATTTTCGGGGTGAACGGCGGTGTTGTCAAGAACGAATCCGTCCGTTATTCTTAAAAATCCCGCGCACTGCTCGAAGGCTTTATCGCCGAGTTTTTTGACTTTCAAAAGGTCTTCTCTTTTTGTAAAACGCGCGGTTTTTCTGTATTCCACTATGTTTTTCGCAACGCCGCTGTTTAAGCCCGCGACGTAAGACAAAAGACTTTGCGACGCCGTGTTCAAGTCCACGCCGACGCTGTTGACGCAGTCTTCCACCACGCCGCCAAGCACTTCTTCCAATCTGTTTTCGGGCATATCGTGCTGATACTGCCCGACGCCTATCGACTTAACGTCTATCTTGATAAGTTCCGCGAGCGGGTCCTGAAGCCTTCTCGCGATAGACACCGCGCTACGCTCCGTTACGTCGAAATCGGGGAATTCTTCCGCACCCAACTTGCTCGCGCTATATACCGACGCGCCCGCTTCGTTCACCACCGCGTACGATACGGGACGATCGCACTTTTTAAGGGTGTTCGCTACGAATATCTCGCTTTCTTTGCTCGCCGTGCCGTTGCCGATGGAAACGACGTTCACGTTGTATTTTTTTATGAGCGCAAGCACCTTTTGCTCCGACTCTTCCGTTCTGTTCTGCGGGGGAGTGGGGAATATTTTATCCGTCGCCAGAACGTTACCGTTTTCGTCTATCACCGCGAGTTTGCAACCCGTACGGTATGCGGGGTCCAGCCCCAAAATAATACTGCCTTTAAGCGGCGGCTGTAATAAAAGGGGCTTTAAATTAACTTCAAACATTTTTATCGCCTGCTCGCTCGCCTTTTCGGTAAGGTCGCTCCTTACTTCCCTTGCTACCGACGGGAAAATAAGCCGTTCGTACGCGTCCGCCGCCGCAGATTTAACTATTTCCGCCGACCGGCTGTCGTTTTTAACGAAGACCGACTGCACGGTCGCAATGAACGCTTCGGTATCCACTTTGACATCTACCTTCAAGCATTCTTCCTTTTCGCCGCGGTTCACGGCAAGGATCCTGTGCGAAGGGATCTTCGATATCTTTTCGCTGTAGTCGGCGTACATATCGTAAGTTTTGGCGTTTTCGTGCTCTAAAAGTTTACACGCGATCTCGCCCGTTTCGGTGATTTTAGCGCGGAGAACTTTGCGAAGTTCGGCGTTGTCCGAAACGCGTTCCGCGATTATGTCAGACGCGCCTGCGAGCGCGTCCGCTACCGTTAAAACGCCCTTTTCTTCGTTTATATAATCTTTCGCCGCCGTTTCGGGAACGACCGCGGGATCTTGTTCTTCAATAAGGTCTGCAAGCGGCGATAAGCCCTTTTCGATAGCGACCGACGCCCGCGTTTTACGTTTTTGCTTATACGGGCGGTAAATATCTTCCGCTTCGGTAAGCGTTTCCGCCCCGGCGAGCGCAAGCGCTATTTCGTCCGTCATCTTGCCCTGCTCGGTAATTGCGTCCGCTATTTCCTGCTTTCTCTTGTCGAGATTGGTAAGGTATTTGAGCCTGTCCGCAAATTCGCGAAGCACCTGATCGTCGGTAGAGCCGTGCATTTCCTTGCGGTAACGCGCGATGAACGGGATCGTGTTGCCTTCGCCGATAAGCGTAATAATGTTCCTTGCGTATTCTTCTTTTAATGAAAATTCTTTTGCGAGTTTAGAAGAGTAGTCCATAATTTTACCTTAATATTTTTTTCCTTTTCTTTTTCTTATTTCTTTTATGGTTTTTTCGTAGCCGTTGTCTTTCGGAATATAATACACCCTGTCTTTTAAGCCGTCGGGAAGATACTGCTGCTCCACGTACCCGCCAAAGTCGTGCGGATATTTATATTGCCCCGCCATATCCTTATCTTCTTTACTGCCGTAAACGGCGTTTTTTACCCACGGCGGAACGTTATCGTCCTTTATTTCACGCGCGTCGCAAGCGGACTTATCCATCGCGATAACGACAGAATTGGATTTTTCCGCTTCGCAAACGTATATTACCGCTTCGGTGATGGGCAAAAGTCCTTCGGGAAGCCCCATACGCTCGTATGCGGTAAGCGCGCTCGTCGCGACGACGAGTGCGTTGGGATCTGCAAGCCCTACGTCTTCCGCGGAGTGTGCAATAACCCGCCTTATTATTAAAAGCGGATCGCAACCGCCCTGAATAAGCCTTTGCATATAGTAGAGCGCGGCGTTAGCGTCGCTACCCCTTAAACTCTTACAAAAAGCCGACAGCATATCGTAATACATCTGCTCGTCGAAAGAAAGAGACTTTTGCTGTATGGACTCTTCGGCGTCTTTAAGAGTTAAATGCACCACCCCGTCTTTTGCGTCTGTGGTGAGCGCCGCAAGTTCTAAAGCGTTAAACGCCACCCGAAGATCGCCCGCCGCCGTGCGCGCGATATGATTAAGAGCGTCTTCGTCGGCAACGATATTCAGATTGCCGAGCCCTTTTTGCTTATCTTTAAGCGCGATCTTTAACGCCTTTAATATATTTTCGTCCGACAACCTTTTAAGTTCAAACACGCGACAGCGCGAGACGATAGCGGGCGTCATCGACGCGTAAGGATTTTCGGTGGTAGAACCGATAAAAATTATATCACCGCGCTCGATGGCTGGCAAAAGACTATCGCTTTGCGCCTTGTTAAAGCGATGACACTCGTCGAGTAAAAGGTATGTCTTTTTGCCGAACATACGAAGGTCTTCCCTTGCCTTTTCGACGACCGCTTTTACGTCGGCTACCCCGCAGGACACGGCGTTCAACTTGACGAATTTACCGTCTGTGTTGTTTGCGATGATATTAGCGAGCGTGGTCTTGCCGCACCCCGGCGGCCCCCAGAAAATACAACTTCCGAGCCTGTCGAGTTTTATCGCGCGAAAAAGCAGCCCCGTTTCCGAAACTATGTGTTCCTGACCGAAAAACTCCGACAGGGTATTTGCACGCATACGTTCCGCAAGCGGAGCGTTTTTCTTTGCGTTGCCGTTCAAGTCGAATAAATCCATAAGGATATTTTACCATATCGGGTATTATTTTTCAAGCGTAAAAATACCTTATTACTATAACTTTTATCGGCAAAAATCAAATAATGCAAAAACCTTTCGCCAAGCGGCTCGTAAAACCGCGTCCTTGCCTTGAACTCGCCGCGCTTATACTGTTATTTATCGCCGCATTTATGCTTGCGACGAGCCGCCGCTACCAGAACGCGGTGATAAGCGGCATTGAACTCTGGGCGGCGGCGGTACTTCCCGCGCTATTTCCGTATCTCGTGATAACCGCACTAGTTTCTTCGCTTAAAATCACGGGCGAGATCACGACCGCCCTTTCCCCGTTGACAAAACGACTGTTCAACGTCGGCGGAGCGGTCGGCTACGCGCTGTTTATAAGTCTTACGTCAGGTTATCCCGTCGGCGCGAAAACCGTTTCCGACCTGAAACTAAAAGGCGCTACGGGCGACGCGGAAAGCGTGCGCGCCGCGGCGCTTTGCTCTTCGTCTTCGCCTACGTTTTTGATAGGCAGCGTGGGAAATCTCACCTTTAACAGCCCCTTTTTCGGGCTTTTGCTGTTTATTACCCATATCTTGTCGGTGTTTGTCGTCGGCGTCGCCTTTGCCTTTTATAAGCGTAAGGATCGCCCGCAAAACCGTAAAGTGAGTTTTGCGGGCGGTTCAGACAATATTTTATACGACGGGGTGTTTAACGCGGTGATATCCGTACTCGTCGTCGGCGGCATAATAACCGTTTTTTATCTTCTGACGGAAATGCTGACGGGCATCGGCGTTTTAGACCGGATAAGCGGGATTTTTAACGTCGTCTTCCACGACGAAAACCTGTCAAACGGCGTCGCCACGGGGATATTCGAGTGTACGAAGGGGCTTAAAATCATTGCGAAAAGCGGCGTGGGGCGTTTGACTTTACCGCTTGCCGGCGCGATATGCGGATTCGGCGGGGTTTCGGTCATAATGCAGTCCGTCGCATATTTGAAAAAAGCCAAAATAAAAACCGCCCCCTTCTTTCTGTCGAAAGTTCTGGCGGCGGTCGTCAATTTTTGTATAGGGTTTATTATTTCGGCTGTTTTTTTGCGATAAAACCGGAAAACAATGCTCTTGCACCGCTCGGGATATAATCCGTCGCGGACTTTCCTTTTTCAATCAGTTTTTTGACCTTTGTGGAACTCACGCCCTTAAACTCGTCTTCGCAGAAAATATACGCCGTCGTAATAAAGGGATAAACTTCCGCGTTCTTTCTTTC
The DNA here is from genome assembly GCA_017612915.1 of Clostridia bacterium. Taxonomy (GTDB): domain Bacteria; phylum Bacillota; class Clostridia; order Christensenellales; family Borkfalkiaceae; genus UBA1259. The sequence goes on from JAGAEX010000027.1 coordinate 12,199, forward strand.
GGCTTTCTTCTCGTAGCGGAAATCGTCTTCGTCCCGTATCCCGCGCACGTAATAGCGCGCGCCGTTTTTTTCAAGAAACTCCGCGTAATCTTCTTCGCCATTAAAGTCCGAAAATCTTAAAACTTCCGCGTTTGCGCCGTTAAGCGCCGCCTTTACCATATCCGTCCGCTCGCCTTCGGTAAAAAACGGCGTTTTGCCCGCGTTTTCGCCCACCACGACGAACGCTTTGCCGAACGCGTCTATCGCGGCAAGAACAGAACGTTCGTGCCCCACGGTTATCGGATCGAACGAGCCTGCGTACACCGCAGCACCCGCGCCCTTTTTAACGAAAAAATGCAATATCGCTCTGCCGTATCTTCTTACGTCGGTAAGCACAAGCCCGTCGGCTACGCCCGTAAACGGCTTTTCGTCTTCGAAAACGACTACGCCGCCGTCTTTTAATATCTTGCTTACCGCGCCTAAAAATTCGCGCGCGGTTTCGCTGTTGTAAGGGGGATCTAAAAAGGCGATATCGAATCTTTTTCGCGTGGAACCAATAAAAGCAAGCGCGTCGAAGGAACAGACTTCGCCTTGCGCACCGACCTTCTTTAAATTTTCTTTGGTAAGAGCGACGCTTTCGCGACTGCGGTCGTTAAAAACGACGTTTGCCCCGCGGGAAATCGCTTCGATGCCGACCGCTCCCGTACCCGAAAACAGGTCGAGAAAATCCGCGCCCTTTATATCGCCCAGAATATTGAAAAGGCTTTCCCGCGCGTTGTCGGAAGTGGGGCGAATATCTTCCCCCTTAAATCCGTAAAGCGTTCTGCCCTTAAACTCGCCGCCTATTATTCTCAATTTCTATCTCCGTATATACTGCGTTGCCGTTCTTCTATCATTGCGCGTTGACGTTTTATCTTTTTCGCGCCCAGAATATAGGCTATGCCGGTTACGAGCACTATTATGGGAAGAGCGAGAATCGCGCCGTAATACGCGTACCAGGGAACGGGTGCGATCGCCGCTTCTTCCGCCGAAAGCGACACGTCCAAACGGAAAAACACGAACGCCATAAGATATATAATTCCTGCCGCCACGCCGAATCCCGTAACGCCCGTCGATAAATAAAATACGGTGTGCAATAAAAGCAGTATCAAAAGGGGTGTGCAGGACGTAAACCCGAACACAAAGCCTTTCCACGGCTTATATTCTTCGTGAATTTTAAGCGGTCTGTTTTCGCCCGTCCTTATTATCTGCATACGTTCAAGGTCGTTGGCGTAAAGAACCTTCATCGCTTCCTGTCCGTCTTTAAACGACGTGAAAGCGATTATGAAAGAATAAAATCCGACGTTCAGTATCGCAAGCAGAATTTTAAGCCACAGTAATCCGTTTATCGTGATTATGCCGAAGGCTATCACTGACATAAACAACAGGTAAACAAAAGGGAATATCCCTTGCTTTAAATAGTATTTCATACGCTTGTCCTTTGACTTTATAATTTTTAAAATTTGTATATTTTTTCGGCGCGAAGCGCGCACTTTACCAAAATTTCGTAGGAGATCGTGCCGTATTTTTCGGCGGTTTTATCGGCGTTATCCATAACGACTACCGTTCTCCCCCCGGATTTGCCCGTTAACGCCGTAATATCCATACAACGGTTATTGAACTGCCCCGCGGTTTCTTTTCGGTTGAGTCCGTCGGCGTACCCGTAACGGATAAGTGTTAAGTCGGTATCTTTTTCCGCGCGCTTGTCGCCGTATAAAGCGCACTCCCCGCGCGACAGCCTTTCCCTTTTTACTACCGGCGCAACGATCTTCATCGCGGGCTTTACTTTTATTATATCCGTCTTAAACGGCTTATACCCGTAAAGAAGTATCCCTACGCGTACCATATCGAAATATTCGCCTTTTATAAACCCGCCGCTCGCCGAAATATGGCAAGTGATATTTTTGCCTTTAACGAGATTTACGAACGACCTGAACTTTTTTACCGCTTTTTCCCGCGAACGGTCGTTTTCAGGGCGGGCAAAGTGCGAATACAGCCCGCAAAGAAATAAAAATTTGCTTTTTTCGCAAAAGTTCAGCGCGGCTTTTAATTCGGAAACGTCGCTTATCCCTTGCCTGCGCATACCCGTGTCGCACTTTATATGCGTTTTGACGCGAGCGCCCCGCGTTTTCCCCGCTCTCTCGTACCTTTTCAGGTCGCAAAGCGAGCCCGCCGTCAACGTAAGCGAATAATCGAGCGCTTGCGACAATTCGCAGGTTTCCACGCCCATTAAAACCAGAATTTCCTTGTCTATGCCCGAAAGACGCAATTTTACCCCTTCGGAAACGGTCGCGACGGCGAAGCAATCGGCGATATTATAAAGTGCGTTCGCCACCCTTTCCGCGCCGTGTCCGTACCCGTCGGCTTTTACCACCGCGCAGAATTTAACGCCGCTTGGCAACCGCGATTTAACCGCTTTTGCGTTGTAAATAATATTGTTAAGATCGATTATTGCTTTAACGGGCATACGCTATTATATGCCGAAAAAATAAAATTTGCTTATTCTATAACGTATTCCGTGGCGCTTTTATACTCTTCGCCCGCTTTTAATACGAGGCTCGGATATTCCTTGCAGTTGACGGCGTTGGGAACTTTTTGCGTTTCAAGACAAAAGCCGTTCCTATGCGCGTAAACGCCGCTCTTGCCCTTTATGCCGTTTAAAAAATTCCCCGAATAGAACTGAACGCCTTGTTCGGTGGTATAAACTTCCATCGTTATACCGCTCTTATCGCCCGTCGCTTTCGCGATAAGCGGATCTTTTACGTCCGATTTTACGAAATTTACGTCGTACCCTCCGCAAAAAGCGAGTTGTCCGTTATCCGCGTTTATATCATTTCCGATAGTTTTCGCGGTAGAAAAATCAAACGGCGTGCCGCTTATAGCCATATATTTGCCCGTCGGAACGAGATTTTCGTTTACGGGCGTGATTTTATCCGCAAAAAGCGCGAGTTTATGTCCCAAAACATCCCCCGTACCTTCGCCGTTTAAATTAAAATAAGCGTGGTTCGTGAGATTTATCGGCGTATCGGCGTCGGACTTTGCAAAATATTCTATTTTAAGCCCCTTTCTTTCGGTCAAAGAATAAACGACCTTGACTTGCAGATTGCCGGGAAAGTTTTCTTCACCGTCCGCGCTGAAATAAGAAAGTTCCAACGAATAATCGCCTATAACGCGCGATTTCCAGACTTTCGCGTTAAAGCCGCATTTCCCGCCGTGCAGACAGTTCGAGCCGTTGTTTTTATAAAGCTCGTACCGCTTTCCGTTTAAAGTAAATACGCCGTTTGCTATTCTGTTGGCGACTCTGCCGATAATAGCGCCGAAATAAGTGCCGCCGTCCTTTTCGTATTCTTTTAAAGTGTCGTATCCAAGCACTATATCGCGCTCGCCCGCCGCCGTTTTAACGATAAACTTGCGGATTATCCCGCCGTAAGTTAAAATGCTTACGGCAATATCCCCGCGTGAAAGCGTAAATTCGTAAACGTCTTCGCCGCAATGAGTGCCGAATAATATTTTTGATATAGCCATAAAATTGCCGCCTTTTAGATAATTATATACCGTGGAATATCAAAAGTCAAAGGTTAAACGGAATTAACGCAAAAACGAACGCGTTTCGGCTTGACAATTACCATAAATATGATAAAATAAAAAGGTAATGCGGATATGGCGGAACTGGCAGACGCGATAGACTTAGGATCTATTCCGAAAGGGTGGGGGTTCGAGTCCCTTTATCCGCACCACATAACTTTGTGCAAGCCGTTTACGGCTTGCACAAAGTTATGATAATTGCGAAAACATAAGGAGAATATAAATGAAAAAAATATTGCTTGCGTTATTCGCGTTGATTGCATTGGTAAGTTTGTCGTTTACATTCGCCGCGTGCGACGGCTGCGGCTGCAAGCCCACCGAAGAAATAGTTATAGACGAAAGTGACGACGTTAAAGAGATCATAGACGAAAACGGTAACGAAACATATAAAAAATTGACATTTAAATTAAAAAAGGACGGCTCCGGTTACGCAGTCTTAAATGCCGGTGAATTCGATGGCGAAGATCTCGTTATCCCCGACGAGTACGAAGGCAAACCCGTAAGCCTGATAAGCCCCAGCGCTTTTATGAACAACACGAAAATAAAAAGCGTCGTTATAGGCAAAAACGTTGATTATATAAGTATGTATGCTTTCCATAATTGCGCTAACCTGTCTCGCGTGGTATTGCCCGAAAGTTTAACTAAAATATATGAATACGCGTTTTATGGGACGGCGATAGAAGAACTTTCTATCGGTAAAAACTTGTCCGAAATCGGGGAAGAAGCCTTCTGTAATTGCACAAAATTAAAAAACATAAAGGTCGATAAAGATAACGAGCACTTTACGTCTGTCAGCGGCGATCTTTACAGTAAAGACGGCAGCGAATTTCTGCAATACGCTTACGGAAAGAACTTGACGTCGTTTACTTTTTCGGATACGGTAACATCTCTCGGAATAAGCGCGTTTAAAAAAAGTTCTATTGAAAGCGTAGTCCTCTCCGCAAACTTGACGACTATCGGTGAATCTGCGTTTGAACAATGCAAAAACCTTAAAAATATAGTAATTAAAGAAGGTGTAAAGACCATTGACGAATACGCTTTTGCCGATTGTTGCAGTTTAGGCGATATAAAATTTCCGAGCACGCTGGAAATCATAGGCGATTCCGCTTTCTTTAATTGCACCGCTCTGCAATCGATAGTTTTTCCCGCGGCTTTGAAAAAGATTGACGATAACGCTTTTGACAGTTGCGAAAACCTTTCTTCCGTTAAATTTAACGACGCTTTAACTTATATAGGCGACTGGGCGTTTGAAGACTGCTTTGCTCTTCTTGAAATCCATATTCCGGAAGGCGTGAACTCTATCGGCGAAGAAGCGTTCGGCTATTATTACGTGGAAGAAGACGAATGGTGTTCGCTTTTAGACGGTGTCGTTATTTACGGCGCTACGGGTTCGGAAGCGGAAGAGTATGCTAACGATAAC
>JAGAEX010000028.1 GCA_017612915.1 Clostridia bacterium
AATATATCCACCGTATCGCCGCGCGCGCGAAAAGACGAACGGGTAAAATCAATATCGTTTCTCGAATACTGAATTCCCACGAGTTTACGCATAAGCTCGTCGCGGTCAAGATTGTCGTTCGGGCGGATAGAAACCGCCAGACGGTAATATTCTTCGGGCGCGCCGAGCCCGTAAATACAAGACCCCGACGCCACGACGATAGTATCCGTTCTTTCCGCGAGCGAACAGGTCGCCGAGTGGCGGAGTTTATCTATTTCGTCGTTTATCGCAAGATCTTTTTCTATATAGGTATCGGTACTCGGAATATACGCTTCGGGCTGGTAATAATCGTAATAAGACACGAAAAACTCCACGCGGTTATTCGGGAAAAAGGCGCGGAACTCGTTGCAAAGTTGGGCGGCAAGCGTTTTGTTGTGCGCGATCACGAGCGCGGGGCGGTTTACGTTCGCTATAACGTTAGCCATAGTAAACGTCTTGCCCGAACCGGTAACGCCCAAAAGGACTTGCGTGCGAAGTCCGTCGTTGATTCCTTCGGTCAGAAGTTTAATAGCTTGCGGCTGGTCGCCCGTCGGCTGAAATTTCGATCGTAATTGAAATTTTCTTTTTTCCATACTTTTTTAATGTTTTACGCGGCGGACGCGTCCGTTTTCAGGGTAATTCCGCCGCTATCGTCCACAAGCACGGACACAGTGCCGTACTCGCTCGTTAAGTATATATTGCAGTTTTCGTTCGCGTCTTTTATGCGAAAAAGGGTTTCGCTTTTCGGGTGTCCGTAATTATTGCCGCCGACGGAGATCACGGCGTTTTTCGGCTTCAACGCGTTCAAAAAATCTCTGCCGCAGGCGTCGTTCGCCCCGTGATGCGAAACTTTAAGAAAATCCAGATCTTCAAGTCGCAGGTCTTCTTTACCCGCATTTATAAGACGCTGTTTTATTATGCCCGTTTCGCAGTTATATAATGCAACTTTTTCCTGCGAAAATCCCGCGTCGCCCGTAAAAACGAACCTGACGCATTTATATTCCAGATATATTATCGGCGAAAGCGCGTTTATATCGTCCGCGGATAACATTTCGGAAGCTATCGCCTCGTCGTACGCGCTGTCGGTTATACCCAAAGCGTTGGGCGACAAAAATACCGCGTAATAATCTTCGCCCGTTATCATCGTACCGGCTTCGGATATTTTGCCTATGCCCTTTTCTTCTATCAAGGCGTACGCCTCGTAATACCCGCAAAATTCTTCCGGCTTAGAAAGATAGGGTACGAACGCGGTCTTTACGGCGTATTTTTCCAGAATATACGCGGCGTTCCCTACGTGATCGCTGTCTGGGTGTGTTAAAATGAGATAGTCTAGCGTTCCGCCCGAATATGCGTTTAAGTACCGCTCAATCGTTTTAAGGTTCTTTTCGTCTTTTTCGCCGCAATCTATAAGCATAGTTTTGCCGTCGTTGAAATTGATAAAAATCGCGTCGCCTTCACCGACGTCCAAAAAATTTACCGAAAAACAATCGTAAAAAACGGGTGCGTCGCCCGACTTGATAAGGCTTTGCAGAACGCCGCACGAACAGGCGGAAAAAATTAAACAAATTAAAACAGAAAACGCCGACACGGCGATCCTGATCCGCCTTAAACCACTTTTCATCTTTTGATCTTTATACCTTTTTTGATTTTAGCGGCGTTGATCTTCGCTTGAATTTCCGGCATCTTCTGCAATGCTTCCGCATAGCCTATGTCGAATAATTTCCGCCACTGCGTAAAAGAAACCGATTTATAACCCGTAAGGTCGGGGTGCAACACGAAGTCGGCGTTTTCATAGCCGTTTTTATAAGGATCTTCCGCGCCCCCCTTAAACTCCGGAAAAACAAGCGACAACATATTGCCGCCGCTTTTAACGCGCGTGGAAATATCTATCCCCACTACGAAATCCGCGCCCATTTCTTTTACCTTGTCGGCGGGCATCGCGTTTGCAAACGCCCCGTCGATAAATTTTTTGCCCTCTTCTACGACCGGTCTGAAAAAGGGCGGATAGGAAGAAGACGCGCATAACGCCTGCGCCACCTTTCCGCTTTTAAAAACCTTTTCCCTGCCCGTATCGAGTTCGGTCGCTATCGCGCAGAAAGGTTTTTTCAGTTCTTCGATATCGAGATCGCCTATGGTGCGGTCGATAACCTTAAAAAGCCCCGCCGTATCCATATTTATCATAAAAAAGTTTTTGATATCCGTCGCTTTTATGTTTCGGAAAAGTTCCACGCAATCGGTCGAAGAATACCCCGCCGCATAAAATGCGCCGAGAATACTGCCGATACTCGTACCCGCTACGATATCGAACTCTATACCGTGCTGCTCGAAACAATAGAGCGCGCCGAGTTCGGCAAACCCTTTCGCCCCGCCCGAACCTAACGCCAAGCCCATTTTAAAGGTCGGCGCGGGTTTTCTTTTGAATAAATTCCTGATCTTTCCCCAAAAACTCATTTACCGTCCGCCGCAGTTTTTTTCTTTCGTATGATTTTGACCACGAACACGATAAGAAGTGCCGCCGCCAATATGAACAATCCGTATAAAACGTAGTTTAGCACGGCGCCGGCGACCGCGATATCGGACGATAACGCTATGATTATTTCCGCCAACACGGAAATAATCGCACCCGCGACGAAATTGCCTACGACGACGGGCAGAACGGCGTCTTTGAATTTCAACCCCAAAAATACCGCGACGGCAGTCCCCGTCCACACACCCGTCATAGGGAGCGGGATAGCCACAAACAAAAATGTACCGAGAATTTTATAAAACTTTTCGGAACGCGCTTTTTTGCCGCTTTTTTTCGCTTTGGCCATCGCGCCGTCGGCTTTTTCCTTAAAATAAAGTTCTATCTTATCGGCAAACGCCTTGAACCATTTGATCTTTTTTAACAGATTAAGGATAGGCACGAGCAAAAAGAACACGGGGAAAAACGCAGCCGTAGAACCGAGATAGGACAAAACGAAACTTTGCAACAAGTCAATCCCCGCGCCCCGCGCGAAAATTATGCCGCCTTTAAGTTCTATAAGCGGCACGACTGACATTATTACCGTCGCGATCTTGTCGTTCCCTATCAGGTTTTGTATGAACTGAACCATAAATTACCTTAAAATTATTGTGTTTTTAAGTCTTTTGCTGTAAAATAACGGTATGACTACTCAAAAAATGCTTTCCGTTATGCGCAAGGGCATAACAGAATATAAAATGATAAAAGACGGCGATAAGATCGCAGTCGGCGTGTCGGGCGGCAAAGATTCGGTCGCACTACTTAAAATACTCGCCGAGTACAAAAAGTTTTCGCCCGAAAAATTCGACCTTATGGCTATCTCCGTCGATCTCGACTTTACCGACGCGAAGACTGACTTTACGCCCCTGATTAAGTTCTGCGAAGACCTTTCCGTTCCGTATATCGTGGAAAAAACAGATATCGGCAAGATAGTTTTCGATATAAGAAAGGAAAAAAGCCCCTGCGCGCTTTGCTCCAAAATGAGAAAGGGCGCGCTTTACGACGTCGCCGTTAAAAACGGCTGCAACAAAGTGGCGTTAGGGCATCACTCGGACGATCTTACCGACACCTTCTTGCTCTCTCTTTTTTACGAAGGCAGGCTTTCCACCTTCGCGCCGAAAAGTTATCTGAATCGCACGGGGTTGACCCTTATCCGCCCGTTTATCCTTATGCGCGAAGCGGATATTATTTCTTACGCAAAAGACCTTCCCGTCGTAAAAAGCCCTTGCCCCGCCAACAAAAACACGCAAAGGGAGTTCGTGAAACAAGCCGTCCGCGAGATAGCAAAAACTATCCCCAACGTGCGCGAAATGGCGTTTACCGCCATAACTCATCCCGAACGATATAACCTTTTCGATAAATTCAGAAAAGAGATCGACGAAATATTGTAAGATCCCGTTTTATCGTAGCCGCCGCGTCTATTAAGCGCGGCGGTCGTTTTTTTGCTTTTATTTATTGAAATTGTCTTTTAACGAAACTATCTCGCTCAAAACGGTCTTGCCCTTTACGTCGAGCAACTTAAAGTACCCCGTTCTTAACAGTTGATAAGGTATATCACCGTTTTTAAGCGCGTACGGCTCTACCTTGCCGTTAAATTTTAAGACGCTCTCCGTATTCATACGCTTGGAAAAATCCTGTCCCGCGTACTCTTCGTCGCGGAGAAGATAGCCGTATTTTCGTATCTCGATATCTACGGCGTCTTCCGCGTTCACCCATTGGATAACGCCTTTCACTTTTATCCCCGAAGTGTCGTTTCCGCTTCTCGATTCGGGAATATACGAGCAAAGTATCTCAACGGGTTCGCCGTTCTCGCCCAAAACAACTTCGTCGCACTTAACTATATACGCGGATTTAAGCCGAACGTACCCGTCCTTTTTTAAGCGGAAATATTTAGGCGGCGGGTCAAGCGAAAAATCGTCCGCGTCGATATAGATATGCTTGGAAAAAGTTATCTTTCTCGTGCGTTTTTCTTCTTCGTTGGGGTTTATATCAAAATCTACTTCTTCGATTTTACCGTCAGGATAGTTGGTTATCGTAAGTTTAAGCGGCTTTAACACGCCCATCGCCCGTTCGGCGTTAGCGTTTAAATATTCCCTGATACACGCTTCCAGATAGGATATCTGTACTTCGGAGTTGGACTTCGCTATACCGATCCTTGCACAGAAATCTTTTAACGCTTCCGCGGGTACGCCGCGATTCCTGAGCCCCGTTAAAGTTGGCATTCTGGGATCGTCCCAACCGTCCACCGAACCGTCTTCCACGAGTTTTTTAAGATACCGCTTGCTCATCACGAGATTAGTAACGTTCAGCCGTGCGAATTCTATCTGGCGGGGCTTGGGATCAAATCCCAAAGTGATCCCTACCCAGTCGTAAAGGGGGCGGTGGTCTTCAAATTCCAAAGTGCAAAGGGAGTGGGTAACGCCTTGCAGATAGTCGCAAATGGGGTGCGCAAAGTCGTACATAGGATAAATGCACCACTTGTCGCCCGTGCGGTAATGAGTTTCGCGCAAGATCCTGTATATTACGGGATCGCGCATATTGATATTCGGGCTTGCCATATCTATCTTCGCGCGAAGGCACTTGCTCCCGTCGGGGTATTTACCCGCCTTCATCTCTTTAAAAAGCGTCAGGTTTTCGTCAATAGAGCGGTTGCGATAAGGGCTTTCCTTACCCGGTTCGGTAAGAGTGCCGCGGTTAGCGGAGATCTCTTCGGGCGTCATATCGCACACGAACGCGTTGCCCATCATAATTTCTTTTTCGGCGAACTCGTATATCTTGTCGTAAAAGTCGGACGCGTGCGTAACCTTGTCGTACTTAAACCCGAGCCAAGCGATATCTTTTTTTATCGCTTCTTCGTACTCTTCTTTTTCTTTAGACGGGTTAGTGTCGTCCAGAAACAGGTTGCACTTGCCGTCGTACTTTTCTTTTACGCCGAAATTAAGGCACAAAGATTTTGCGTGTCCTATGTGCAGGTAACCGTTCGGTTCGGGCGGAAAACGGGTATATACGCCGTTTACCTTTCCGCTCGAAAGTTCTTCGTTTATGATCTGTTCTATAAAATTGTTCGCTTCGGGTAATTCTTTCATAATAAATTTATTTTAGCACAAATTTTTAAAATAAAAAAGTAAATAGCGATATTACTTTAAAAAAATAAAAACGCTACCAACGACAATAGCGTTTTTATATTTATATCTTTATAATTCTTTTAATATCAGTTTGCGAAATAAGTATGTTTGGTTACCCATTTTTTCATTTTGATGGATACCCAGAAACCGTATATACCGAGCGTGATGATCGTTAAAAGCAACCATTTGATCCAGTTACCGAAAAGTTGTACGGCGCTTCCGTCGAACGCAAGACGTTTACCTTCTATAACAGTATGTTTAACTTCCCAGTTAACCTTCATGCATACTGCCCACGGTAAGCAAATACCGAGCGTGATCAAAGTGATCAGAACACCTAAGAGTTCCCAACCCAAAAGTTGGAACAATCCGCCGTCGAAATAAGAATCTCTTTCCATTATTTTCTCCTGTGTAAATAAAAATTATTCGTTGTCAAAAATATTTTACTATACGCACGTTGACCGTGTCAATAGTGTTTGTAAAAAAATTTTATTATTTTTCACCGTTCCTTTGTTATTATGATACGTTGCCTTTTTTAAATACGCTTTATCCGCTTTGTTTTTCTTGACTATTATATAAATTTACTGTAAAATAACATTTGAAATTCAGTTAAGAAGGTTTTTTATGGAAATTAAAGCGACAATGGATAAAATCGTCAACCTTTGCAAAGGCAGAGGCTTCATCTTCCCGGGAAGCGAGATCTACGGGGGCTTGGCTAACTCTTGGGACTACGGCCCTTTGGGCGTGGAATTTAAAAACAACGTCAAAAAAGCGTGGTGGAAACGCTTCGTTCAGGAAAGCAAATACAACGTCGGTTTGGACTCCGCGATCATAGTAAACCCGAATATATGGGTGGCGTCGGGACACGTCGGCGGATTTTCCGATCCGCTTATGGACTGCAAACAATGTAAAGCCCGCCACCGTGCGGATAAACTTATCGAAGATTATGCGCAAGCGAACGGCACTGACGACAATCCCGCGGCATGGTCTTTCGAGAAGATGACGGAATTTATAAAAGAACACAATATCGCCTGCCCCGTATGCGGCGGACACGAATTCACCGATATCAAAAAATTCAACCTTATGTTCAAGACGTTTATCGGCGTTACCGAAGACACCACTTCGACGGTATATCTCCGCCCCGAAACGGCGCAAGGGATATTCGTGAACTTCCCCAACGTTCAAAGGGCGTCGCGCAGAAAATTGCCTTTCGGTATAGCGCAAGTCGGTAAATCTTTCAGAAACGAGATCACCCCCGGCAACTTCGTGTTCAGAACGCGCGAGTTCGAGCAAATGGAGTTGGAGTTTTTCTGCAAGCCCGGCACGGATTTAGAGTGGTTTAAATATTGGAAAGACTACTGCCACAAATTCCTTTTGGACCTCGGCATCAAAGACGAACATTTGCGTCTTCGCGATCACGAAAAGGAAGAACTCGCCTTCTATTCCAAAGCGACAACTGACTTTGAGTTTCTTTTCCCCTTCGGCTGGGGCGAACTTTGGGGCATTGCCGACAGAACGGACTACGATTTAGGTCAACACGCGAAGTTTTCCGGTAAAGACCTTACCTATTTCGATCAGGACACGAACGAACACTATATCCCCTACGTTATAGAGCCCTCGCTCGGCGCGGACAGAGTAGCGCTCGCTTTCCTTACCGAAGCATACGACGAAGAAACGGTGGGAGAAGGGGACGTTCGAGTGGTATTGCACTTGCACCCCGCCCTTGCCCCATATAAAGCGGCGATACTTCCGCTCTCCAAAAAACTCGGCGATAAAGCGACGGCGATTTACGAAGAACTCTCCAAATACTTCGCGGTCGATTACGACGAAACGGGTTCTATCGGCAAACGCTATCGCCGTCAGGACGAAATAGGTACTCCCTACTGCATAACTTACGATTTCGATTCTGAAAACGATAACTGCGTAACGGTCAGAGATCGCGACACAATGGAACAAGTCCGTATCCCGATAGCAGACCTTAAAAAGCATATCGAAGAAAAAATAGTGTTTTGATATATTTTAAATTTAATCCGCTACGCCGAGATTATTACGACAAGCTCATAATTAGGGCTTGAAGATTGATTTTTTTATAATGACTGCGGGCGGCGCAAAATTGCGCCGCCCGCTTTTTATTATATTACCTTTTTTATTATTATACCGTTTTTCTATTTACAATACTCTGTTTCCAAAAAATCAAGACTCCGTTTAAGCCAATTCACCAGATATTCCACCTGACCTTGCCAAGTCGTAATCCCGACTATTTCATCGGAATTCGGCCAAACGTAAACGCCGAGTATTTTCCATCTTGTAAAATTTCTTTCAAATGACGAACGCTGACCGAAATATTCCCGTTCTTTTTCTTCTATTACCTTTAATATGCCGTAGTCGTATTTAAGTAATTGCGCTTTGACTATCTCTCTGAATTCTTCAAAACGCAACAGGTTGTTATACCAGAAATTGATTTGTTTTGCCCACGGCAATTCGGGAGAAGTTATATTTTCGTCGCCGTAATTACAGTTGCCGCAACTTATATCGAAATCCCACAACGGCCCCGAATATAGTTTACCGCTTTCCACCTTATAAAAGTACACGCTGGATTGACCGCAATCTATACAGTTGAAAAGTTCGTGTACGATATAGGTCGCCGCAAACGAGTCGGGATCCAATAAAGACGCGACCGCGCTCCAATCTTCGCCGCACACCGCCGCGTAACACTCTTCGATATACGCTTTTATATATTCCGAGTAATTTGCGGAATATCTTTCGTCTTCGGTATCGGGCGATTTTATCGCAAAAGGCATTTGTATGTCGGGTGATACGTCCAAAAGGAAATAATCTATCCCTTCCACCCCTTCTTCGGGCGCTCTTACGTCCATCTCTATAAGATATCCGACTTTTTCGGGAGAAATCATTTCACCCGCCTTTTTATCGTAAATATCGTCGGAAATATTAACTCGCGTTTTGCCGACTTCCACCTGTTCGCACAAGGTATAAACGCCCGCGTATTCGCCGTTGAAGTAAAGATCGACGTTCTGCGTCAGCGTCGTATAGCCTTTAAGTTCGTCGAACAGCCCGCCTATCGCGTACGCCAGATCGTTTCTGACCAAACTCGGATCGCAATAATTGGCGATGATCGTCCATTTCTTTGCTTCCCCGTTGCCGAACAAGTCGATTTTTTTGTCAAATTTCAACTTGTAAGGTTTTTTAGGCATCAACCAAGTGGAATTGCCCCTGCCGCGAATACCCGCCGCCACTTCTTCGAATTCATACTCCGGCGCGGCGTTCATCACCGTTATCGTGCATTCGGTATATTCTTCTTTTGAAACGATCGCCGCCCCGCTTTTGGTCGTTATGATCATAATAGGCAATTCGTTCAATTTTATCTCTGAAAAATCATCCGAAATCTCCCCTTCTTCGGGCTGTTCCTGTTCGGCGCCCGTCCCTGGGGTATCGTCGATATTTTCCAATTCCGTACCCGATTCGGGAATACCGTCAGGGTTTTCCGTTTTGGTTACGCCGTTGCCGTCGCAGCCGCACAACAAAATTATAACCGCCGCGATAATAACCGAAACCAACAATAATAACTTTTTCATATTCTTCTTAAGTAACTTAAAAATTGTTTTACGAGATCAATCTTTTCTTTTTAAATTTACGGCAATCACGCCGGATATCCCGCCTATGACCGCGACGAACAGCATATCAAAAAGAGTTTTTACACCGAACGCTTCCGCACCGGACGACAGCGAAAACACCAGATAAAGTATCGCGGTAGCGACAAGCCCCGCCGTCGCGCCCTTGATAAGCCCTTTGCTTTTCCCGAGAGAAATATAACAGCCGGTAAAGACCGCTATAACTTTTATGCACTGGTTTACTATCTTTACAGCCGCGTCTGACAGGTCGGCAAACTTTACGACGAAAGCGAATATCAATACGCCTATAAGACTTATAACGACGGTCAGAAAAGTTGCTTTTACAACCGAAGCAAAAGAAGTTTTAAAGTCTTCTTTCATTAAAACACCTCCGAATTCTTCTTTTATAAAGATACGTCGGGGGTGTTTAAATTATTACCGTATATTAAATTAAGATTATTCTGCGTCTTCCACGGGTTTTTCTTCCGCCTTGTCTTCCGCCTTTTCAGCCGCTTCAACGGCGCTGCCCTGCGCGGGAGCGGTCTGGTAGATCGCGCCTTTATCGAACTTAACGTAAGACTTATTGTCGTCCGTACCCGTTTCAAGAACGAAAGTGTTTTCCGCGTCGTTGATCTCGACTACGAAACCGCAAACGCCGCCGATCGTCTTGACTCTGTCGCCCTTTTTAAGACCGTTGAGCATATTTTGCGCTTCTTTCTGTTTTTTCTTGCCCGAAATGGTCTGCCAAACCAAAAGACCTATCATTGCTACGATTATTACGATGAAAACTATCAGCATCAAAGGATTGTTCGTGCCCGTGCTTTCACCTGTCAAAAGATTATCAAACATTTTTTTACTCCTTCAAAAATATATAAACATTGTAAACGATTTTAACTAATTATGCAAGCGTTTTAAGCCCAATTTGCGTATTCGACTTTTTTTGCGCCCTTTACACCCTTTTATACAGCCCGCCCGTTTTCGCGTAAAACTCTTCTCTGAATTCGGTGAACGCATCCTGTAAAATGGCGTCTCTTGCGTCCCGCATAAGTTTATTAAGATAGGTGATATTGTGAAGAGAAAGCATCATACCGCCCATCATTTCGCCCGCGTTTATAAGGTGGCGAAGGTAGGCTTTGGTGTAATGGGTGCAGGCGTAGCAGTCGCACTCCGGATCAAGGGAAGAAAAATCTTCTTTATAAACCCCGTTCCGTATCACCGCTTTGCCGTAAGAAGTTAAAGCCGTACCGTTTCTTCCCACGCGGGTAGCCAAAACGCAGTCGAACATATCCACGCCGCGGAACACGCCTTCCATAAGGCAGTCGGGGCTTCCCACGCCCATAAGATAGCGGGGCATATTTTCGGGATAATAAGGTAACATCGCGTCCAACACGTCGTACATAACTTCTTTAGGCTCGCCGACGGAAAGTCCGCCTATACCGAACCCGCATTTCGCGTACGGCAAAGTCTCTTTCAAACTCGTAAGCCTTAAATCTTTAAACACGTTGCCCTGAACTATCGGGAAAAGCATCTGCTCTTCGTTTTTATGGTGGTTATAACACCTGTCCAGCCATTTGAGCGTTCTTTTCATCGCAGTTTCGGAATACTCTTTGGTCGCGCCGAAAGTCGAACACTCGTCAAACGCCATTATTATATCCGCGCCGAGATTGTTTTCGATATCTATTGCCTTTTCGGGCGTGATGAAATGCTTGCTGCCGTCTATATGCGAAGAAAAATGCACCCCTTCGTCGGTTATTTTGTTAAGTTCTGCAAGCGAAAAGACCTGAAATCCGCCGCTGTCGGTAAGTATAGGCCTATCCCACGCCATAAATTTATGGAGTCCGCCCGCCGCCTTTACTATCTCGTCGCCGGGGCGCATATAAAGATGGTAGGTATTAGAAAGGATTATCTGCGTTTTAGCCGTCTTTAAATCGTCGGGCTTAACTCCTTTGACCGTCGCTTGCGTGCCGACGGGCATAAAAGTAGGCGTTAAAATATCCCCGTGCGGAGTGTGCAAAATCCCCGCTCGAGCGCCCGTTTTATCGTCCTGTTTAATTACTTCGTAATAAAATTTTTCCATGATCTTCTAAAAGAAAAAACACGCGTCGCCAAATGAGAAAAATCTGTATCTCTCTTCGACTGCCGTTTTATATATGTCCAGCACTTTTTCGCGCGAACTGAAAGCCGAAACGAGCATGATAAGGGTGCTCTTCGGCAAGTGAAAGTTAGTTATCAAAGCGTCCACGCACTTAAACTTATACGGTGGGTAAATAAAAATATCGGTGTTGTCCTTTACCGCCTTTATAAAACCATTTTCATCCGCCGCACTCTCTAACGTCCTTACGCTCGTCGTACCGACGGCAATAATGCGCCTGCCTTCCCTTTTCGCGTTATTGACGGCGTTTGCCGCCTGCTCAGATATCTCGTAATATTCCGAGTGCATATGGTGTTCTGAAAGGTCGTCGGCTTTTACGGGGCGGAAAGTTCCGAGCCCCACGTGCAAAAGCACGTCCACGATCTCCACGCCCATATCCTTTAACTCGGCAAGAAGTCTATCGGTAAAGTGCAGTCCCGCGGTAGGCGCGGCGGCGGAACCGTCGATTTTCGCGTAAACGGTCTGGTATCTGTCTTTATCTTTAAGTTTTTCCTTAATATACGGCGGAAGGGGCATTTCGCCCACGCGGGAAATCACCTCTTCAAACACGCCGTTAAACTTAAACTTCACTCTGCGAGAACCCGTTTCTTCGATCTTGCCGATAACTTTTAAAGATAATTCTTCGTTTATCGTAAGTTCAGTGCCTACTTGCGCCTTTTTGCCGGGCTTAACGAGCACTTCCCATTCGGTAAGATCGAACCGTTTAAGCAACAGAACTTCCACTTTGCCGCCGTGCTCGGTGTGTGCAAAAAGCCGCGCGGGCAAAACTTTGGTGTTGTTACGCACGAGCACGTCGCCTTTTTTAAGGTACTTTTTTATATCGTAAAAATGCTCGTGATAGATCTTATCCGCGCTTTTATCGTAAACCAAAAGCCTCGACGCGTCGCGCGGCTCTATCGGCGTTTGCGCGATAAGTTCTTCGGGCAAATAATAATCGAAATCGTCAGTTTTCAGCATCGCCGTCAGTATCTTTTTCTTTATCCGAAATATTTGCGGGCGGCGTTAGACCTATATGGTTATAGCCGTCCTTTAACAGTATCCTGCCGCGCGGAGTGCGCGCGATAAATCCGAGTTGAAGTAAATAGGGCTCGTACACGTCTTCTATCGTGCCCGCGTCTTCGTTTATAAACGCGGCGATGGTGTCAAGCCCGCAAGGGCCGCCGTCGAATTTTTCGGCAAGCGCGGTCAAAAATCTGACATCGGTGCTGTCAAGCCCGTATTCGTCTATATCGAGCATAGAAAGTGCCGCCTGCGCGTCGGAAAGTTCTATCGAAGGGTGGCGTTTTACCACCGCGTAGTCGCGCACCCGCCTTAAAAGTCTGTTGGCGATCCTCGGCGTACCGCGACTGCGCTTCGCGATCTCTTCCGCGGCGGAAGGATCTATCTTCGCGCCGAGCATTTTCGCCGCGTTCACGACTATTTTCGTCAGTTCCGCTGCCGTATATGCTTCTAACCTGCAAATCACGCCGAATCTGTCGCGAAGTGGAGCGGAAAGCATACCCGCTTTCGTCGTCGCGCCGATAAGCGTAAACTTCGGCAGCGGCAGTTGAACGCTGTTTGCCGACGGACCTTTGCCGACGATAAAATCCAAAGTATAGTCTTCCATCGCGGGATAAAGTATCTCTTCTACATTATGGTTTAAGCGGTGTATCTCGTCGATAAACAGAACGTCGTGTTCGTTAAGGTTTGTAAGTATAGCGGCAAGATCGCCCGCCCGTTCTATCGCAGGGCCGCTCGTTATCTTTATCTGCGCGCCGAGTTCTGATGCAATAATGTGCGCAAGCGTCGTTTTGCCGAGCCCCGCAGGCCCGTACAAAAGGACGTGGTCAAGCGCGTCGTTACGAAGTTTCGCGGCGGCGATCCCGACCGCAAGATTATCCTTTATTTTTTCCTGCCCGATATATCCGTCCATAGACTTCGGACGAAGAACGTTTTCAAAATCCGACTCCGCGTCGTTTATCGTGCTTTTATAAAGCGCTTCGTTATCCATATTTCCACCTACCGCATACTTTTAAGCGCAAACGATATCGTCTGTTCGATAGTAACCGCGCCCGCGGCTTTCGCTTTTTTTACCGCCTGAACGCTTTCCGTCTTCGTAAATCCCAGACTCATAAGCGCGGCGACCGCGTCGTCAGTTTCGCCGCTCGTAACTTCATCGGAAGAAACGGGGACCCCTTCCGTTTCCACAGCGCCGACTTTATCGCGAAGTTCTAAAATAATGCGTTCCGCAGTCTTTTTGCCGAGTCCTTTTACGCCGGACAGTCCTTTAACGTCGCCCGTCGCGATCTTTAACGTCAGATCGTCCACCGTTAAAGCGGAAAGCACCGCAATCCCCATTTTAGGGCCTACGCCCGACACCGAGATCAGTTTTAAGAATAGTTTCTTTTCGTCTTTGGTATTGAACCCGTAAAGGGAAATACCGTCTTCCTTTACTGCCGTATAAATATATACTTCGCCGCCGCGGTTGTTTATAATATCTCTGTACGCCGCGCCCGAACAGTTGATTTCGTAACCGACGCCGTTGACGTCCAAAACCGCGACGCCTTCTTCCGCGTAAATGAGTTCGCCTTTTAAATATCCTATCATATTTCCACCGTTAAATGCTGAACATTTTGCCGAGTTTATTGGTCTGCGCGTGGCAAAGCGCGACCGCAAGCGCGTCCGCGGCGTCGTCAGGGCGCGGAATAGCCTTTAAGTTAAGGTAAGATTTTACCATCGCTTGTATCTGATGCTTGTCCGCCCTGCCGTAACCCGTAAGCGCCTGCTTTATCTGCAAGGGTGTGTATTCATACAGTTTTCCGCACTCTTTTACCGCGGTCAGAAGGAGTACCCCCCTTGCGTGCGCCACGTTGATACCCGTAGTTACGTTCTTAGCGAAAAACAGTTCTTCCACGGCTATTTCTTCCGGCTTATATTTTGCGATAAGTTGCTTTACGCCTTCTTCGATCATACAAAGCCTAACGGCGAGATTTTCTTCCTTTGGAGTGGAAACCACGCCGTAATCTATCATCTGCGGTTTGAACGCTTTACCCTTTTCTATTACACCGTATCCGAGCGTCGCAAGTCCCGGATCGAACCCCATTATAATCACTATTTTATTTTACAGTAAAAACGCCCTTCTTGTCAAGGGCGCAAAGTATATTTAAGTCGTTAAAGGTCGGGGATGAGCAGGTCGAGTCCGTAAAAAACGTAATCGACGCCGTTTATCTCTTTAAGCCGCTCTTCGGAAACGCCGAACCGCGCCGCAACGCTCTCTATCGTGTCGAAAACATCCGCTTTATAAGTCCTGCAACACGGTTTTTCGATATACAGTATATCGCCGTCGGAAATCTCGCCTTTTAAGTTATTGTGTTTGACGATAACGGCGGGCGGAACACCGAATTGTTCCGCGACGGATAAAAGGCTATCGCTGCCGTTTACCCTGTAAAAAAACTTTTCCATATCGGTATTATATTTAAATAACCCGTCGAATAGAATATCCGTATGAAAAGTTTTTTTAAAGCCGTCGCCGTAGTAACCGTCTTTTCTGTCTGCGAAAAATTTTTGGGATTCTTATACCGTATATATCTTTCGCGCGCGATCGGCGCGGAAGGCGTAGGCACTTATCAGGTCGCCCTGTCCGTATTCGGATTTCTATTTACTCTTATCGCGTCGGGAACGCCCATTACCCTTTCACGGCTTATGACCAAGTACCGCGCCGAAGGCAGACACGACAGGGTGTATAAAGCCGTAGCCGCCGCGATTTCTTATACCCTTTTTATCGCCGTACCCGTGTGCGCGTTGCTCTATCTTTTAGGCGACGATCTGTCCTTTCTGTTTGCCGACAAACGAAGTCTTAAAGTGTTTTTCATCATTTTGCCGGGGCTGATATTTACTTCCGTTTATTCAGTACTTCGCGGGGTGTTCTGGGGGAATAAGGACTTTTTGCCGTACAGCATCATAGAACTTTTGGAAGAAATTTGTATGATAATCGTCGGTATAACCGTTATTACCTTTATGCACGACAAAACAAGCGGCGCGCTCGGCGCAGGGATAGCGGTAATTTCTTCCTACATATTATCGTTCACTCTTGCTTTGATAGTGTTTTTCACGCGGAAAAATAAACTTTTAAACCCATGGTCGGAATTTAAGCCGATAATATTTGCTTCTATGCCCGTAACCGCTATGCGAACGGTAAACGCGCTCGCCGTGTCCCTTATTTCGGTAATACTCCCTTTAAGGCTTATCGCGGCGGGATCTACCGAATCGCAAGCGATGAGTTTATTCGGCGCGGCGGCGGGGCAAGCCGTACCGCTGCTGTTTATCCCGACGACTTTGATCGGCTCTTTCACGCTGGTTCTTATCCCCGAAATCTCAGAAAATTATTATCGGAAAAAATCCGCGGCTCTAAAATGCGATATAGAAAAAGCCGTGAAATTCACGGCAGTTCTTACCTGTTTATTTATCCCCGTGTTTTTCGTATGCGGAGAACATCTGGGTATAATCATATTCGATAGCGCAGAGTGCGGAAAATATCTCGTCGCGTCTGCGTTTCTGATGCTGTTTATGGGGCTTGACAACATCACGACGAGCATCCTTAACTCTATCGGGTGCGAAGTGCAAACTCTGTTTTTCTGCGTGGCGGGCGGGGTGCTGATGCTGGCTTCCATCTGGTTTTTGCCCGCTTTTATCGGGATATACGCGTTGCTCGTCGGATTTTCCTGCGTGTATATCCTTTCGACGATATTAAACCTTATTTTGCTCGGCAAAAAATGCCCCGAAAAGCCCAAAGTCGTAAAATATCTTTTATCTTCCGCCGCCATCACGCTTCCGACGGTAATTCTCGGCGTAATGCTCGAAAGCCTTTTGACGAATTTTTTGGGATTGTTTTTTACCTTTTTCGTTTGCTCCGCATTCATGTGCGCGTTCTACGGACTTTTAGCGTTCGGATTTAATCTTATAAGTTTTGAAATAGTGAAAGGCAAAACGAAAAAAATTTTGTTTAAGACACGGAAGGCCTGAATATTTTTATTTTTAATATAAGCGGATAGACCGCGAAAAGCACCGCGTAATTCACTATGCAATTTACTATCTGTAATTTAAAGATAAGTCTGTACGCAACGTATGCAACGTAACTCACGTTGCCGCCGAAGTGTGCCGCGACGTAATCGAGTACCGCCTTGCTAAACCCCATCGCCCTGTTGTAAAAATAAAAGCCGGTGCTGTTTATTCCAACCGTGCAGACCAAAAAGGAAAGGGCGCAAACGATCGCAAGTTTAATATAGACAGCGCCTTTCGATTTGATTTCGACGCCGTTAAAAACGATCCCTGCGATAAACGCCATCATACCCGTGGAAATCCCCACCCACGGCATATAAAGATATCCCCAGGAATTGTAAACATACCCGATGAAATCCCCCAGCATACAGGCAAGAAAGCCGGGTATCGCGCCTATAAGACCGCCGATCATTACCGACACTATTATCGTAAGCGAAAACTGCACGTCGAAAAACTTGAATTCCAAAAACATATTCGTAACGACGGAAAAAGCGGCGAGCAGCGCGATATACACCGTTCTTTTTGTGGGTGAAGAATTGACTATAAGGTCTGACAAAAACAATTTTTTAAACATAAAAAAATCTCCCGTTATATTTAGAGAGATCCGATAAAATTTTGCGAAGTCCGGTAAATCCGGAATCGCGATAATTATAGCGGACGCGAAAAGACACCGCAGGAACACCCTTTCGTTTGCAAACAACATCCCGTTTTGCAACACTTAACGCGCCTTTTCTACTCTATACCTAATATTCTAAAAACTTGTCCCCCGTTTGTCAAGTAAACGCAAGGCATTTCGGAATATTTTTATCCCGTTCAGCCATACTACCACTATGCTTGTAATTTTTATAAGAACGCTTATTATTTTTTCCGTTCTCGTCGTAGTTATGCGGCTTATGGGCAAAAGACAGATAGGCGAAATGCAACCCTTCGAGTTTATAATAACGCTTATCATCGCAGACCTTGCGTGTATCCCTATGGCGGATTTATCTATCCCGCTGATATACGGCGTGGCGGCGGTACTCGCGCTGTTTTTACTCCACCAACTTTTTACTTTAATAGAGCAATCGGGCAGACTCCCGAAAAAGATACTGTCCGGCACTCCGTCGGTCGTTATAGATAAAAACGGTATCAATATGAACGAACTGAAAAAAAACAATATGGGTGTGGAAGATCTGATAGAATCTATGCGTTCGCAAGGGTATTTTTCGCTCGACGACGTAGATTACGCCATTTTCGAGTCCAACGGCAAGTTGTCTGCGTTAAAAAGCGCGGAAAAAGACGAGACCGCGCCGTCTTCTATGCCTATTTTAATAATAAACAACGGCAAGTTGCAAAGCAAAAATCTGCAAATCCTTCGCGACGACGCGGACAAAATGAAGGGATTTTTAAACGACTTCGGAGCGACGTTAAAAACTACCGAAGCCTTGACCGTTGACGGCAACGGCAGGGCGTATTTAAAAAAGAAAAAGGAAAAATTCAGGATAATTTATTATCCGTTAAAAGAAAATATAAGATGGTAAAATCTATAATTTCAATGATAGCGGTGGCTTTGATCCTTACCGCCGGCGTAATATTTGAAACGAATTTTATCCGTAACGAGTTTAAAGTGCTGACGGAAGAATCGACCGTTCTTTATGATAAAATAGAATCGAGATCGGCAACGGAAAACGACGTTTACGCGCTCCAGAACAAGTGGGTCGTCGCAAAGGAAAAACTGCACGCCTTTATTTCGCACAACGAAATAAAGGAATTCGACCTTTGGATAGCGGAAGCCGTAAAATACGTAGCCCTTAAAAAGTGGGACGAAGCCCTTTCAAAAATGGAAGTTATACTCGAACTCGAAGAGCAAGTTCCGAAATCGTTTGAATTTTCCTTCGCAAACGTGTTTTAAATAAAACGACAAAAAGCCGTACCCGTACGCGCCGACGCGCATTACGGATACGGCTTTAAAGTTCAAATTACGCTACGATCTATCAGTCTTTTTTCTCTTTCGCGGAGACATCAATTACTTGTTTGCCGTCGTAATAACCGCACTTGGGGCAAACCTGATGCGACGCCTTCAATTCGTGGCACTGGGGGCACTCCGTAAGATTGGGAGTGGAAAGTTTCCACTGCGCGTATCTGGTGTTTGTTCTCTGTTTAGAAGTTTTACTTTTCTGTACTGCCATTTTTATCTACCATCCTTGTTATTGCATTTACACTCGCCCTCGTTCAAGTTCTTCCCGCACTCGGGGCAAAGCCCTTTGCAGTCGTCCCTACATAAAAACGCGACGGGCGTATTCATTATTATTATATCATCGACCGGTTTCGTCAGGTCGATCTTTCCGTTTACTATGGGGTATTCCCCTTCGCCGAAAGACTCCGAAAACTCTACCGCGTAGGTTTTTTCGGTATCCGCAAGGCATCTCGTACACGAACCTTTAAGGGTGTAAACGATCTCGCCTTCCACTTCAGCCGTGTTGCCCGCGATAAAAACCGTGCCTTGCACGCTTACGGGCTCAAGCAGTTCTGCGTCGGGTAGCGCTATCTCGATATCGGCGTCGTACTCGAAGAAAAAACTTTCTTCCGTCTTGCCGCTGCGCTTTATCGCATTAAGGTCAATTATCATAACGCGTTCCCCTTAACCGCTTGTACCTAACGCCAAGCCTAAAAAGTATATACTATTTGCGCTTTATTGTCAACGATTTTAATTAAATTTTCCGTTTTATGCTTTATTTTGCGGTCAAAGTCTTGGTTTCGCGCGCGATAGAGAGTTCTTCGTTGGTCGGAAGAACGATTATCTTCACCTTACTGTCGTCCGCGTTTATAAAGCCGATGCCCGAAGAATATCCTTCGTTCTTTTTAAAGTCGAATTTCGCACCGCAGTATTCCATATTCTCCATTACCATCTGACGCACGCGATAGGAGTGCTCGCCGATACCGCCCGTGAACACGATCGCGTCCACGCCGCCAAGCACCGCGATATAACTTCCGACGTACTTTTTGACCCTGTACGCCACCATTTCGATAGCGAGTTTCGCTCTCTCGTCCCCTTTAAGCATCGCTTCGGTGCAGTCGCGCATATCGCTGGAAAATCCGCTGATACCGAGCATACCGCATTTTTTATTGAGATAGTTTACCACTTCTTCGGGTTTAAGACCTAATTTTACGCGGAGATAATCGACAGCCGCGGGATCTATGTCGCCGCTGCGAGTTCCCATAACCAAGCCTTCAAGCGGTGTAAAGCCCATCGAAGTATCCTGACACTTGCCGTCCTTTACCGCGGAGATAGAAGAGCCGTTGCCTAAATGGCAAACGATGATTTTAGCGTTTTTATTGCCCAAAAGTTTTATCGTTTCTTCGCTGACGAATTTGTGCGAAGTGCCGTGGAAACCGTATTTTCTTATTTTGTACTGTTCGTAAACTTCGTAGGGAATACCGTACATATAGGCTTTAGCGGGCATCGTCGCATGGAAAGTGGTATCGAATACCGCCACCATCGGAACGCCTTTCATAACTTCCCTGCAACTTTTGATGCACGCGATATTGCCTGGCATATGAAGGGGCCCGAGTTCTGCGTTCTTTTCGCAAATTCTTATAACTTCGTCGTCGATAACTACCGAGTGCTTAAAATCTTCGCCCGAGTGGAGAACTCTGTGTCCCACAGCACCGATCTCGTCCACGCTCTTTATTCCGCCGTTTACGGGGTCGAGCATTGCTTTTAAGACGAGTTCCATCGCTTCTTTATGGGTGGGCATATCTTGTTTGATTAAAGTTTCCCTGCCGTCCGCCGTCTTTTGGGAAAGTTGACTGCCGCTAAAAGTTATCCTTTCGCAAAGACCTTTTAAAACGACGCTTTCGTTTTCCATATCGATAAGCTGATATTTGAGTGAAGAACTGCCTGCGTTGATGACTAAAATTTTCATAAATTTATATTCCTTTTGGTTTTTATCTTAATTATTCCGCTTGAAGCGCGGTAATAGCCACGACAGCCACGACGTCGTCCGCGTTGCAACCACGGGAAAGGTCGTTTATAGGCTTAGCAAAACCCTGACAGATAGGACCGAGCGCCATATATCCTCCGAAACGCTGCGCGATCTTATATCCGATATTGCCCGCGTTGATATTCGGGAAAATAAACACGTTGGCGTTGCCCGCTACTTTAGAGTCGGGTGCTTTTAACTTGCCTACTTCGGGAGCGGTAGCCGCGTCGAACTGGAATTCGCCGTCCAAAATAAGGTCGGGCGCGTTTTCCTTCGCGATACGCGTCGCTTCCTGCATTTTGGGAACGGACTTAAAGTATTTGTCGTCGTTGCCGCTGCCCTTTGTCGAGAAAGAAAGCATAGCGACGCGCGGCTCTATACCCGCGATATTTTTAGCAGTTTCCGCGGAAGAAATAGCAATATCCGCGAGTTGGTTGGCGTCCGGTTCGATGTTTATGGCGCAGTCGGCAAATACGGCAACGCCGTCGGGATTATATTTATGCGGTGCGGGCGCTATCATTATAAACGAACTCGACACCGTGTTGATGCCGGGCGCGGTCTTTATTACTTGAAGACCGGGGCGCAGGGTGTTCGCGGTGGAGTGGCAAGCGCCTGAAACCATACCGTCTACGTCGCCCGCTTTAAGCATAAGCGCGCCGTACATAGCGTAATCTTTTAAGATCGCGGCTTTAGCGGCTGCTACGTCCGCATATTCGGGAAGATTAGTCTTTTTGTTGATCTTTCCTTCCCTTGCTTTATAAAGCATAGCGGCGTATTCTTCGGTTTTAGCAAAAGTTACGGGATCGACTACGTTTACGCCCTTAAGGTCTACGCCCGCGTTTGCCTTTTCGATATCCGCCTTGTTGCCGAGAAGGGTGATTTTGGCAAAGCCTTCTTTAACGACCTTGACAGCCGCTTCTACTACCCTTTTGTCTTCGCCTTCCGTCAGAACGATATTTTTGTTCTTGGATCTGGCCCTTGCCTTTATTTCAGAAAGAATATCCGCCATAATAAAACACTCCTTTTAAAATTCGATTGTATTTTTCGCGAAAATACTGTAAAATATAAATTACAGTATATTTACGCACCTTTTACATTGTACAACTTTTACCGCAAAATGTAAATTGTTTGGGAGACATATTTATGAAAATTTGTGCTTCGGTCGCAGAATATAACCCTTTCCATTTGGGGCACTTAAAACATATCCGATATATGAAAAACGAACTCAAAGCGGAGCGCGTCGTTATTTTGATGAGCGGAAATTTTACCCAGCGCGGCGAGCCTGCCGTCCTTAATAAATTCACGCGCGCAAAACAGGCGATAACGGCGGGCGCAGATCTCGTTATAGAACTCCCGACCGTTTTTGCGACCGCAAACGCCGAAACTTTCGCCACGGGGGCTATTAACATTTTAGACGACCTTTGCGCGATCGACGGAGTATGCTTCGGCGTCGAGAGCGGCGATAAAGCACAATTCCTTTCGCTCGCCAAAGATATGCTTGACGAAACGAAAGAATTTAAAAAAATACTCAAAACGCATTTGGAAGAGGGCGTTTCGCTCGCAAAAGCCAGATTTTTGACGGTGAAAGAACTTAAAGGCGAAGAATTTCCCGAAGAACTAATCTCTCTTCCCAACAATATTTTAGGGCTCGAATACGCAAAAGCGATACTTAAAAGAAACAGCGCGATAGATATATTCCCTATGCTTCGCGAAGGCGACCACAACAGCCTTACGCTTAAAAAAGGCATAACGAGCGCGACGAGTATCCGCGCAAAATTAAAGGAAGGGGAAATAAAAAAACTCAAGAAAAATCTGCCCGCCTTCGTGTACGAAGACTTAAAACCCTACCCCTTCGCCTTCGACAAGATAACGACTGCGGCGCTTATTACCGCGACGAAAGAGCAACTTGCAAGTATAGCGGACTGCACCGAAGGGCTAGAAAACAGGATAAAAGCGCTCCTTAAAGACAATAAAAATATAGACTCCCTCGTGGAAAAAATTTCCACGAAACGATACACAGCGACGCGAATAAGACGCATTTTTATCGCAAATCTTTTGGGAATAACGAAAAGTTTTACCGACGATTGCTTAAAGTCCCGCCTCTACGCCAAAGTGCTCGCGGTAAACGGCGAACATAAAGACATTATTTCGGCGCTTGCCGAAACGAGCAAAATACCAATCATAACGAGAAAGAGCGATATTGCGGCGCTGAAAAAAACGGCGGAGAAAAGTTTTGAACTCGATGTTCTCACTAACGACGTATATAATCTCGCAACGAACGAAAATACCAACGAAAATCAAATGATAATCGTATAACTGTAAAGTGATAACGATATAAATAAAGACGAAAAAGCGGCGGGCAAATTTTGCCCGCCGTTTAAATATGATCGGTTTACGCTTTTAAAAGTTTACGTGCCTTATAATACCTGACAGACGCGAACGTCGATACCGCAGCGCCGATAAGCGCGATGATCGCGGGGATGATCGCCAAAGAATGCAACGAACAAACGTTGAGATTACATTTATATCTTAACATTATAGGCGAAGTCTTAATAACTATAAAACACACTGTAAACATTATGAAGATCGCCGAAAACAATGCGGCGGAAACGACGTTGAATATCGGCTTTTTACCCAAAAAAGACCAAAGCGACAAGCCGATTATCGCCACGACGAATATTACGGAAATCAACACCAGAATACCCGACAACTGCGTTTCGGTAGGCGTATGATAATTATATACGGATATATGACCGAACAATTTCTCGTTAGGCGAATCGAAAGCCCCGCTTATCGCGGCAAAAAACAACTGATATCCGGTATAAAAGATTTCGTTGCCGCCCTTGCCGCTATTCAAATCTGTATTGTAAATATTAGCAAAATTCAAGAATAACAGCATTAAGCATACGACTGAAACGCCTATC
>JAGAEX010000029.1 GCA_017612915.1 Clostridia bacterium
GCCATTTACTACAAATTTCTCTCCCTTAATTTATTTCCGACAGTTTCAGGAAGATGCGAGTATTTAACCATTACAATTATGCCCGTAATGTCCCATAGTCGGATTGCTATTCAGTTGTCTTATTTGATTGTGTAAGCCTATGGTAAATTTTCGTTACTACGATTATATGTACTTACCACTCGCTTGTCAATCTTTTTTACGTCCAAGTCATTTTATTCCTCCTTCTAATATTAAGCCACGGGAACACCCGTAATATTAGTAAATTTTAAAATTTTTTATTTTTTCTCATTAGTCAAAAATTTACCAAGCAAATTTTGGTGGTTTCTCTTCGATTTTCCAAGCAGGTAAAGGAAAACGCACCTTTTTCGTTTTTTCAGCAATCGGGAAACCCGATTCATTTTTACAACAAAAAAACAAAGTGGGTTTCACACTTGTTCGCATATCGAAAAAACACTTTGGTGCTTTTTCTTTATCCTGCTTGCATTTTTAAACTAAAACCACCATTTTGCTTGACTTTTGCTTCCCTTGACAATGTCGTTTTGCTTACGTTTATTTTGCTCGTCAAGGCGGTCTTAATTGTCTATAATTTTGCATTTTGTTTACCTCCGAGTTGTCTTATTTCTGCCACAAAAAATGGCATAAAAAAGCCGATGATAACACCATCACCGACTATCTCGCTTTGTTATTAAGTTGTCGATTACTTGTTATTTGTTATGTCATAAAAACTCCTTTGAAAACAAAAAGTCCGTACGATTTTCACCGTCGCTTAATGAGCGCAACTTCTTCTCGTACGGACTCTTTAATTCCGTTAAAATATTTAGTTGTTATACTCGTAACACTTAAAAAATTGTAGCACAAAAAAGCCCATCAACGCTTTCCGCTGAAATCATATAAAATGATCGCAAACGGAAAACTCCGGCAAACACACGATTACCCAAATAAGCTCCGCGGTAATCGTTTCCCGAACACGCAATCTTCAACAATACTTTCTCAATAAGATCGCAACGGGAAGAAGCGCGAACGCGCCCCAACACAAGACGAAAAAGTTTCGTCTATCCCTTAATTAAAAGGATACTACAAAATACGATACTACTCGTACAATTTTATGATAGCATATATTTTTAACTTGTCAAGACCTATATGACAGGTTGTTTTGACTTTTTTGTCGAAAAACTTATGTTAATTTAATAATAATTTTTCGCATTATGCCGATCGGCAAATGTGTATAAGATGGTTTTCATACCACCAATAAGGTTAAATGTTTAGTTTAGTAACGTCGTTTTTATCCCATTTAAGATTAAGCCGTTGAAAACTATTCTCATTGTTGGATATTCCGTCTCCGAATTCGGGAATATACAATACGCCGCTTTCATCGGAAAGAGAATACATTTTTTCCACTACTTCGGAAATTGTAAGATTTTCAAGATTGTCATTTTTAAAAACGTTGCTTTGATTATTCATAAAAACACCTCAGATATATTTATTTTTTTATAGGATTTTTTATTATTTTGGGAAGAAGTATTTGTATTATATCATACTGATTTTTGAAAATAGACTATTTTAATGGTCAATTTTATAATAACAAAAAAGATGCGACAATTTTGTCGCATCTTAAAATCATTTTACTAAAACCTAAGTTGTTTTTTTATTTCACAGATAAAATATTTGAATTTATAATCTTCGTAAATATCTTGTTTTTTCATAATCTTATTTACTTATAATTCCTATCGCCTTTTTTGCGAGTTCTTTGGTAAGTCCCCCTTTTTCACCAGATGGACGAACCCAATAATCAATAAGTCCTTCTTTATCGTAATCGCTTGAACTGTCATCTATTATTACGAAACTTTCCGTTTCATGTTCTTTGATATACTTTTTAACCCCTACTCCGCGCCCGGCAAACAATTCAGTTGATTCGGTTTTGTCAAAAATAGATAGCCCATATTTTGCGAACGTCATAACGAGAAATCTGCCTATTATACCTTGCCCGCTATACGTAAATTTAACCCAACTATCTTTATATGAAGATACTAAAACTATTTTTGCGTCGGTTATCTGAACTATACGCTGTAAATTTTTCATATTGCGGGCATCTAACAGAACAGGTGATTTTCTATCATCGTGAGTTTTGCTATTGTTCAACACTCCGTCTATATCCAAAAAAATAAATTTCATAAACATCCTCTTTGCGCACTTTATTTTACACTCTCAGCCAATAGCATATTTCCCGCTATTGTTTCGTCAGAAAAAGACAGGTTAATGCCTGTCTTTTTCTTTGATCTGCTTTTTAATTCTTACGAATCGTAGAATTTCTGACCTTGTTCTGTTTTTAAGCGTTCAGTCTTCGGATATTCGTAAATTGCCGGATTCTTCGCGTTTTTTTCGAGATAATCGACAAATTCCGCCGCGTAAAATTTTGCCATTTCGAGATCGTGCATAAGATAATGCCCGCAACTTACCGCCGTAGCGCCGGGAACTTCCTTCGCGTCCTTTACAGACTTAAACGCATCGAGAACCAGTCCGTAAATTTCCTGTGGGGCGCGGTCGCCTTTTAAAATAAGGTAAAACCCCGTTAAGCACCCCATAGGCCCCCAATAAATTATCTCGTCTTTTAGTACGCCGTTGCGCATCGTCGTCGCTATAATATGTTCCAAAGAGTGCATAGCCGCCACGTCTATTACCGGCTCTTTATTCGGTTTTTTAAGCCGAATATCGTACGTCGTTATCGTTTCTTTGCCAGCCTTGTCCGTGCGACTAACGAAAATCCCGGGAACTATCGCCGTATGATCTACCGAAAAACTTTCAATGAGTTTCATTTTTTACCTGTTTTTTATTTTTACTACCGCTTTAAGCACTTTTTGCCGCCGTTTACCGCAAAACACGGCGCGTGCGGTTCACCGACGGGGAGTTCTATGCCCTGCATTTTTTTGTAATCCACGAACGAATACTTATTCCCTTGTAATAATTCGTAATCGCCTTTCGTTCGTGCGATCAGACGAGAACTTTGCCGGCAAAAGATTCGCCGCCGTTTTGCCACGGTAATTTTATCCCTTCGATCACCGACATCAACGGATTATTCGCGTAAATTTTGTCGAGTCCGAAAACGCTGTTCTGCAACGCGGGATACAAGCCGCCGTCAACGCCCATTACCCACGCGACGATCTGAAAGACAACGAGCATCAGCATTACCGCGAATAAAAATAACAGCACCACGCCTAAAATACGGTTTACTATACTTACGACCTTGTTGTCCGCCTGCATAACGCTCGCTATAATATACACCGTTATTTTTCTTAATATATGCACAACCAAAAACAGCAACGCGGCGAAAACGATAAGATCCAATCTCACGGCTAAAAGAAAGTTGCATATCCAACTGCCGTTTTCCTGCAACGCTTCGGTTATTTTCAGCATAAGCGCCTTTACGAACGCCCAATCGAGCGCTATGCCGAAAATAAAATAACACACGACAATCGAAATAATGACGCCGAACACGCCGCCCGTAAGAATTTTCAGCCATCTGCTGAATCCGAGTGCAGCCCCCCCTATTATACAAAAGGCGACCGCTATTAAAACCACAATATCCGCAGTTATCATCATTTACCCCTGACGGTAAAGCGAAAGTCCGCTTCCCGCTTTTAAAAATAATATCACAATTAAATATAATAGTCAATCGCGGCGCAAAATAAACTTCGATTTATTTACCCTTTCACTAAAAAAACGCACTTATCTTTTGCGACAGTATCTCAAAAGATAAATGCGTTACTTTAATCCGTCTATCGCCCTTTTATCGGGCGAAAACACTAATTTACGAAGGAAAGACTCTTTTCTTCTTTATACCTTTCCACCGCTTTAAGATACCGCTCAGAAAGGGTAAGAGTATATTTCTGCTTTTCTGCGTAAGAAAGGGCGTCAAAAACCGTCCTGTCGGTAAGCCTGCCGATAGCGTCGGATATCTCGCCTTCTTCGTCAAGTATCTTTTTGACTTTTAAGTAAAACTCTTCTTCGTCATCCTTGCGGTTTTTGATGTTTTCGGCAACTACGAAAGTATAATACTCTTTGACTTTGGACGGGGCGACGCCCACTTCCGTAGCCTTTTCTATTTTTTCGCCGAGATCTTTCATATAATTCTGCCAAAACCCGCTTTTAAGGCGTTTCTTCGCTTCTTTTGCGTACTGTTTTAAGGTTTTTTGTTCTTCCATCATAACACACTCCGATAAAATTTACGCGCTTTTTCGACCTTTTTCGCGCGGATAAAATAAAACCTACCGATATATTATCGATAGGTTTCTTTCGTTTAGCCTTTAATGCTTCTTTTTCTTGCCGCTTCGGACTTCTTCTTTCTCTTTACGGAAGGACTCTCGTAAAATTCTTTTTTACGAAGATCGCCGATTATGCCGTCTCTCGAGCATTTTCTCTTAAAACGTCTTAAAGCGCTGTCAAGATTTTCGTTTTCACCGACTCTGACGATACTCATTTTTTTCACCTTCCTTTGCCCTGTGGCGGTTATTTTTGATATTGTACTATGATTTTATTACTTTTTATCCCGTTTGTCAACGTTTTGCGGGGCAAATTCAAAATTTTTTATATCATTTTGGCGAACTCTTTTTTAAGTCTGCAAATTATCTTCTTTTCCAGCCGCGAAATGTAACTTTGCGATATACCGAAAACGTCCGCGACTTCCTTTTGGGTTTTTTCTTCCGCGCCGTTCAAGCCGTAGCGCATTTCCATTATCTCACGTTCCCGCGCCGAAAGTCTGGAAAGCGCTTCTTTTAAGACGTCGTTTTCCACGCCGTTTTCTATAGTTTTAAACACGCAGTCGGAGTCCGTTCCCATCACGTCGGAAAGCACCAACTCGTTGCCTTCGTAATCGGTGTTTAACGGTTCGTCGAAAGACACTTCGTTCTTTAATTTCGCCACCCGCCTTAAGTACATAAGTATCTCGTTTTCTATGCACCGCGACGCGAAAGTCGCGAGTTTAACGTTCTTGTCCGACGAAAAAGAGCCGACAGCCTTGATTAACCCTATCGTTCCCACGGAAATAAGGTCGTCCGTATCTACGCCGGTGTTCTGAAACCTGCGAGCGATATATACGACGAGTCGAAGATTATGTTCAACAAGCGCATCTTTAACGCCGTCGTCGCCGTGTTCCAATTTTTCAACGAGCGCCGCTTCTTCTTCGGCGTTAAATGGCGATGGCAACACGTCCCCGCCGTTTATGTAGTTTAAGATATTTTCGTCAAAGTTGAAGATACCGAGAATTTTTTTAAGTTTACACAACAATTTTCCTTTCATAACCATTCTCCATAAAAGCGGGGTGTAAAATTGCGTCGTAGTCCGAAAAAACTTTATTTACCACGCACACCCTTACATTATTAAATATATTCTTATTTCCGCCCGAATATATCACGAGCATATCGGGTTTAAAGGAAAATTTCCTTTCTTTTCCTACCGCCGTTTCCACCGTTACTTGCTTTGCTCCTTTTAAAAGATCAACGTCCAAAACAGGCAAAATCGCGCTTTTCGTTACGATTATAACGGGCGTCAGATCGTCGTACAAAGAGTTTCCCGTATCGAAAAATCCGCGCAAAACGACCGACCTTTCGCCGCAGAATATCTCCGCCTTTACGACAAGTCCCGAAATATCTTTTTTGCGATAAAAAAATCTGACGAGCCGTATTGCCGCTTTCATAGCAAGATATACGGGCAGAACCGTTAACGCGACGGAAAATTCCGAATACGCGCTGATCCCCAAAAGCGAATAAAAGCCCGATATCGCGCCGCCGATAAAAAAAGTAAGCCCGAAAAAAACGGCGGTAAACGCAGCGTAATCTTTTACGGAGGAAAATTTTGCCGCGATAAAGGTCAAAAACAACCCGAATAAAACTTTTACGACGGAGATAACGACGGCGTTATCGGTAACGAGCGGATAGACGAGCGCGAAGATTGCGCCTGCGGCGGCGCATACCACCGTTCGCCGCCGCGACATACTTTTCCCCGTAACCTTAAACGCCGTTTTAAAAAGCATAAAGTCTATAAAAAAATTGTCAAGAATAACGTATTCGATATACACCGTCATTGCCGCCACCCGAAAAAAGCGTAGCACACGGCATAAAAAGATTAAAACGAGATTTAAAAAGATATTGCTTTATTTTGCCGAAAGGACGAAAAGTTAAAACGCCCCCGCGGATAATTTTATCCGCGGGGGCGTAAAATATAATTTTACCCGATTATTCCATAAAATCGGTGATTATGCCGTTTTCGACGTATAAATACTCGTCTTTTACCGCTATGCGGTCTTCCGTAATATCAAGGTAAGCGGCGTTCTTTTTTATCGCCTTTTCGTAATCCTTGAATATATCCGTGCCGAAAGTCTTTTTATAGTTTTTTACGTCTATCCCGGCGCACGTACGAAGCGCAAGCATAATATATTCGAAATTATTGTCCTTGCCTTCTATAATCGTACTGCTCGCTTCCGCCGGGCGGTTAAAGATCACGTCATTACAATATTCGTCGATGGAATATGTATTGGTAAACCGCCTGCCGTCTATAAAGGACGCAGCGGCAACGCCGAGTCCGATATATTCGCCGCGACGCCAATAATTTAAGTTGTGGCGACTCTCGTATCCTTTTATAGCAAAATTACTTACTTCGTAGCGCAAAAAGCCCTTCTCTTTAAGATAAGCGCGCACGCTGTCGTAAATATCAGCCGTTTCATCGTCCGACAACAATTCGCCGTTAAGGTAGTCGGTATAAACGGGCGTTCCCACTTCGGGCGTTAAGGCGTACATCGAAATATGTTTTACGCCGCCCGCCATCGCGAGATCGACCGTCTTTTTAACGTCTTCCGCCTTTTGATACCACAGTCCGATAAGTATGTCCGCGCTGATATTTTCACCATTTAAAAGTTTACACGCCGTCAAAAAATCTTTTGCCGTGTGTATGCGGTTTAATCGCTTTAACTCTTCGTCGAAACCCGATTGCAGACCGATGGAAAAGCGGTTTATCCCGGCCTTTTTATAAGTTTCTATCTTTTCTTCATCCACCGTCCCGGGGTTTAACTCAATGGTTATTTCAGGTTTTTCGGCAAGGTCAAAACAGTTTTTTATCTGTTTCACTTCTCCTGCGATGAATTTTGCGGGAACGATGGACGGCGTACCTCCGCCGATATACACCGTGTCGAACTTTTTATCTTTCAGTTGTAAGCCCCTGCCCTTCGTTTCGCGGTAAAGACAAGCGAAATAACTTTCCGTCTTTCCTATTTCGTTTGGAAAGGACGCAAAGTCGCAATAGGTACATTTACTTTTACAAAAGGGCACGTGAACGTATATTCCCGCCATAAAAACACCCGTTGATAATCAATGTTTAACAATGATTTTACGCAATAAAAACACGATATAAACGCTGAAAAGCGCGATCGCAAACGCGATGCCGACAGGATAAGCGATCGCTGTCGAAAGTCGCAAGCCTTCGCTTGCCGTCAAAATATAGGTCGAACTTACTGCGGACATAAACATTGCCGGAAGAGCTGTTATGAGCGAACCGAAACGGTATTTTCCGTTTTTTATAAGGTACGCCGTCGCTACCCATAACGCTATCATAGCAAGCGTCTGGTTACTCCACGAGAAATATCGCCATATTATCCCGAAACCGTTATTATTGACTATGGCAAACCACGTCAAAAGTCCGCCAACGACAAGTAGCGGTATAGTGATAATAAGACGGTTTTTTATTTTCTTTTGTTCTAACTTGAACGTTTCAGCGAGTATCAGCCTTGCGCTTCTGAACGCCGTATCGCCAGACGTGATAGGGCAAACTACGACGCCGACTATTGCCAAAATCCCGCCAAAAGTACCGAGAACACCCGTGGAAATTTCGTAAACGACGTTAGACGCGCCACTCGCGAGAGCGTCGTTTAAGAGTTGCGTCGTTCCGTAAAAAGCAACGCCCGCCGCCGCCCATACGAGCGCAATAACGGACTCGCTTATCATAGCGCCGTAAAACACTTTTCTGCCGACTTTTTCGCCGGTTATACATTTTGCGACCATCGGCGACTGCGTCGCGTGAAAACCCGACACAGCACCGCACGCAACCGTTATGAACATATACGGCCATACGGGCGTTCCATCGGGATGAAGATTTTTAAGAGTTAATTCGGGTATGGTGAATTTCTCGCCCGAAAAGATAATACCGCCTATCACCGCGCAAGCCATAACTATAAGAAGTATTCCGAAAACGGGATATAGTTTCCCTATAAGTTTATCTATGGGAAGTAACGTCGCGAGTAAATAATATGCAAGAACGATAACCGCCCAAAACGTGCCGTTCATCCAATCCGGAGTAAGTTTTGCAAGGAGAGCTGCCGGACTCGTAACGAAAACCGTTCCGCACAAAACGAGTAACACGACCGAAAAAACGCGCATCACCCATTTTGCGATTTTGCCAAGGTACGTCCCCGAAAGTTCGGCGATAGACGCGCCGCCGTGCCGAGAACTTATCATACCCGACATATAATCGTGTACCGCGCCGCCCAAAATAGAACCGAACACTATCCACAAAAAGACGACAGGACCGAACACCGCGCCCATAAGCGCGCCGAAAATCGGTCCTGTTCCGGCAATATTTAATAGTTGCACCAAAAACGCCTTCCACGTTTTCATCGGCACGCAATCCACGCCGTCATTTAGCGCAACGGCAGGAGTTTTCCTGCCGTCGATCGCAAAAATTTTTTCTGTTATACGACTGTACACAACGTAGCCTACGATAAGAACGGCAAACGCGATAAGTAAAGATATCATCCGTTTATCCTTCTATGATTTCGTCTTCGTCATCTTCGATATCGCCATCGTCTTCGTCGTAGCCTTCGGAAGACGAATTGTCAAAGCCGGTAAGATCTGGTTCTACGATATCGGCAGTGCCGTATTCAAAAGAATAAGTCATAACGACGGTTAAGCCTTCGTCCGTTATAGTATAAGTCGCGGCGGATACTGTGTCGCCGACCTTTGTCGCAACGAGCGTCGCTTTTGTTTCGCCTTCTGCACTTATTGTAAAAGTCAACGTATCGTCTTCAATAGTGCAAGAAAGCGTTGCGCCATTTTCCGCCGCGGAGTCATACAGACAAATGCCATTATAGTAATAGAACAGCACTACGTCATCATAAACGTCGTCATTTACCAAATAATACTTTGCGTCTTCGCTATCGAATACGTAATAATAATCGGCGTATCCTTCATCGGTCTCCTTAATAAAAGTATAAACCGTATAATTGCCGCCATCGTAAAAAAACTCGGTACGTTCCATATCGTTCATAATGGCGTCAATGTAATTGACGTTTCCGTTTATTGATGCCGTAACGACAACGTTTTCGGCGCCGGTAGTTTCCGCAAAAAAATCGGCTTTATCGTTAAGCGCCTGTTCGTTGCCGGCAATCCTTGCTTCTTCTTCCGTTTCTTCTCTGTCCCAAGCGTCGGTATCTGGCAAATCAACAACCGCATTACCGTAAACGAACGTCATAGTGAAAGTTCTGTTGTTTTCAGGATATTCGGTACTGCTGATCACTATAGAAACGGTTTTTACCAAATCGTTCTCGGCGGTAGCAGTGATTTTCAACGTTCCTTTACTATGACTATAATCGAAGTTAAGCGTTGCGGAACTTTCGTTATTTTTTTCTTTAATTACATTAGAAGCGGTAAATGTGCCGTCGTCCGGCAGGCTATTCGTATAAAGTTTGATAAACCCCTTAAAGAAACAATAACTTTGATCGTAATAAGTTTTGGCGTTCTCGTCGTAGTGCGCGCTTGCGCTGTCCGTGGTGTAATAGTAGCGGATAATAGTCATTTCGCCATCGACTTCGCTTTGCCCGTCCACCGCTAAATAATAGAAATTGCCTTTCTTGTAACAA
>JAGAEX010000030.1 GCA_017612915.1 Clostridia bacterium
GCGGAAAAATTTTTAAAATAAAATTTATAAAAATATTTTAAAATGTTTGCGTAAAACCCTTGACAAAGACCGATAATAAGTGTACAATTTAGTCAAAAGTTAGCAGTTAGGCGTTTAGAGTGCTAACACAAAACTTTTAATATTGCCAAAGGTGAAGGTAATGAAACTTTCCGAAAGAAAAAAGAAGATCCTTCAATACGTCGTTGACGATTATATCTCTACGGCGCAACCCGTTTCGAGTAAGAGTATCACCGAAAAGTATATGCCGGGGATATCTTCGGCGACGGTGAGATCGGAACTTGCGGGACTTGAAGAGATGGGGTATCTTAATCAACTCCACACTTCGAGCGGAAGGGTGCCGTCTATCGACGCGTATAAACTTTACGTTACCGAGCTTATGGACAGGAGTAAACTTACTCGCGAAGAAACGGGACTTATCCGCGCGGCGTTTACCGAACACGTCGATAGTATAGAAGAAGTGGTCAACAACGCCGTAAAGGTAATAAGCGAACTGACAAACTACACTTCGGTAGCGGCGTACTCGCACAGCGGAAAGGAAAAGATAGTCAAGATACAGATATTCCGCTTTAAGCCGACGCAGGCGCTATTATTGGTGGTAACCGAAAACACCCTTATCCGCGACAAGTTTATAGATATTCCCGAAAATATGACCGACGCGGAGATAGAAGACGCGGGCAGGTTTATTCTGAAAGCCTTTGAAGGCAGGGCGCTCGACGAAGTGCTTACGGTGGGCAAGGAACTGTCGGAAGAGTTCATCTCTTACCGCGAGATATTCGACGGCGTTATGGACGCTATCGAAGAGTACGTGGAAAGAGATAAAGCGGACGTCGTTATAAAAGGCGAAGGTAAAATATTAGATCATCCCGAAGGAAACGACGGCGAAAAGGTCAAAAATTTCCTGTCGGTGGTTACGAGTAAAGATAAACTTGCCGAACTTTTATCCGACGGCAACGAAGATATCGAGATAAACATAAAGATAGGCGGCGAAGACGAAAACGTGCCGAAAGATTGTTCGATAGTTTCCGCAACTTACTCCGCAAGCGGCGTTAAGGTGGGAACTTACGGCGTCATAGGGCCGCTCCGTATGGACTATCAGAAGGTCGTTTCGGTATTAAAGGGCGTTGGCAAGGTATTAGAAGACATTTTAAAGAATAAAAAATAAAGGACAGAAAAATGGAAGAGAAAAAAGCAAAGAAAAAACCCGAAAGCGCGGAAGAAACGGAAAAACTGAAAGCCGAACTTTCTGAAGCGAAAAAGCAGGCGGACGATTACAAAGATAAGTGGATGAGAAACGTGGCTGAATTCGACAACTATAAAAAGCGCAACGCGAAACTCTGGCAGGACGCTTTCAACGAAGGCATAGCGAGCGTGGTGCTTAAAATTCTTGTCATCGGCGACACTCTCGACAGAGCGCTGACTCTCGGGCTCGACGAAAAGACGCAGGCAGGGATAACCGCTATAAAGAGGAAGTTCGACGAAACTCTTTCTTCTCTCGATATAGAAGAGATTAACCCTGCGGGCGAGAAATTCGATCCCAATATCGCCGAAGCGGTGATGCAGGTGGAAAAGGGCGACGAAGACGAGAGCGACACGGTAAAACAGGTATTCGAGAAGGGATACAGATTAAAAGATAAGATTATAAGATACGCGAAGGTAAGCGTAGTCAAGTAAAATATATTCAATAAGGAGATTTATTATTATGAAAACGATTGGTATTGATTT
This sequence comes from Clostridia bacterium, assembly GCA_017612915.1. Lineage (GTDB taxonomy): Bacteria > Bacillota > Clostridia > Christensenellales > Borkfalkiaceae > UBA1259. The sequence continues at coordinate 1,744 of JAGAEX010000030.1, forward strand.
AGGAACGACAAACTCTTGCGTAGCCGTTATGGAAAACGGTGAACCCGTAGTTATTGCGAACGCGGAAGGTGCGAGAACGACTCCGTCCGTCGTAGGATTTCAAAAGGACGGCGAAAGACTGGTAGGTCAGGTGGCAAAACGTCAGGCGGTAAGTAACCCCGAAAGAACGGTTTCGTCCATCAAACGTCATATGGGCTCTGACTATAAAGTAGCCATCGACGGCAAGAATTACACCCCGCAGGAAATTTCCGCGATGATACTTTCCAAACTCAAAAAGGACGCGGAAGCCTATCTCGGCGGCACGGTTACCGACGCGGTCATTACTTGCCCCGCATACTTTACCGACAGTCAGCGTCAGGCGACCAAAGACGCGGGCAAGATCGCAGGTTTAAACGTCCTTCGTATCATCAACGAACCGACGGCGGCAGCACTCTCTTACGGGCTCGATAAAGAAGGCAAAACTCAAAAGGTAATTATTTACGATCTCGGCGGAGGCACGTTCGACGTTTCCATTATGGAAATAGGCGACGGCGTGTTTGAAGTTTTGGCTACCCACGGCAACAATATGTTAGGCGGCGACGACTTCGATAAGAGAATTATGGATTATCTTGTTTCCGAATTCAAAGCAAAAGAAGGCATCGACCTTTCGGGCGATAAACTCGCTATGCAGAGGTTAAAGGAAGCGGCGGAAAAGGCGAAAATAGAACTTTCGGGTATGAGTAAGACCAACATCAACCTGCCCTTTATCACAGCGGACGCGACCGGTCCTAAACACTTGGACGTAGATCTCACCAAACAGAAATTCGACGCAATGACTGCGGACCTTGTAGAAGCGACGGTTATTCCTATGAAGAAGGCTATGGAAGACGCAAAACTTTCTTATTCCGATATAGATAAGGTTATTTTGGTCGGCGGCTCGACGCGTATTCCCGCGGTTATCGACGAAGTGAGAAAGATAACGGGCAAAGAACCCTTTAAGGGCATCAACCCCGACGAGTGCGTGGCTATCGGCGCGGCAATCCAGGGAGGCGTTTTGTCCGGCGAAGTCAAAGACGTTTTACTTTTGGACGTAACTCCGCTTTCGTTGGGTATCGAAACGCTTGGCGGCGTTTGCACCAAACTTATCGAAAGAAATACCACTATCCCCGTAAAGAAATCGCAGGTATTCTCAACCGCGGCGGACAATCAGACGCAGGTCGATATACACATTTTACAGGGTGAAAGAGAATTTGCGAAAGATAATAAGACGCTCGGGCGTTTTGAACTTACCGGTATCGCACCCGCTCCGCGCGGAGTACCGCAGATAGAAGTTACCTTCGATATCGACGCTAACGGCATCGTGAACGTTTCGGCAAAAGATCTCGGTACGGGTAAATCGCAGAACATCACGATAACCGCGTCAAGTAACCTTTCCGAAGCGGATATCAATAAAGCGGTCAACGAAGCCAAGCAGTACGAAGAAGAAGACAAAAAACGTAAGGAAGGCGTTGAATCGCATAACAAACTCGACGGTATGATCTTCACGGTCGAAAAGACGCTTAAAGATCTCGGCGACAAGGTTTCCGCGGAAGATAAGGCTAAACTCGAAGAAGAGATAAAAACCGCGAAGACCGAACTCGAATCCAACGATAAAGATCGTATGGATAAAGCGTTCGATAGCCTGTCTGACGCGTCGCAAGGGGTGTTCGCGAAGATATATCAGCAAGCGCAAGGGCAAAACCCCAACGGCGGAGATAACGGCGGCGCAAGCGCGGGCGACACCGAATTCCATCAGAACTAATCGATAAGACGATAAAAAGTTTTTGCGAAGAACTGAAAGGCAAATTGCCTTTCAGTTCAACGCGTTTATAAGAAAAAACGGCAAAAGGTAAATTATGGCTAAAAATTATTACGAAACTTTGGGCGTAGATAAAAACGCCTCGCAAGACGATATCAAAAAGGCGTACAGAAATCTCGTCAAAAAATACCACCCTGACCTTCACCCCGGGGACGCCGCCGCTGCGGAAAAATTCAAGGAGATAAACGAAGCCAACGAAGTTTTATCCGACGAAAAACGCAGGAAGGAATACGACTTTCAGCAGGAGCATCCCAATATGGGCGGCTTCGGCGGCGCAGGCGGCGGGGGCTTTTCGGGATTTTCCGATTTCGGCGATATATTCGGCGATATTTTCGGGGGTTTCGGCGGCGGAAGACGTCAGACAAAGACCAAAGTCAAGGGCGACGATATTACCATTGAAATTTCCCTTTCCTTTCTCGACGCGGCAAAAGGCTGCGTAAGGGAAGTCGTGTATAACAGAAACGAGCCGTGTAAGGCTTGTAACGGTACGGGCGCAAAGGGCGGTACGGCGTATAAGACCTGCGAAAAGTGCGGAGGCACGGGGCAGGTGGTTTATACTTCGACCAACGGCTTTTTCCGTTCGCAGACCGTTCGTCCCTGTCCCGATTGCGGAGGCACGGGCAGAAAAATTCTGGACGCTTGTCCCGATTGTAAGGGCAAGGGTTATATCCGTTCGGCAACGAAAGTGTCCTTAAATATACCCGCGGGCGCGGATACGGGCAGTTATTTAAGGAAAGCGGGCTTCGGCGAAGCGTCAACCAACGGCGGCGAAGCAGGCGACCTTATCGTCGTAATAAAGGTTGAACCGAGCAAGATATTTAAACGCAAGAACTTCGATCTTTACGTCAGCGTTCCGATAAGCGTGAAAACCGCGGCGCTCGGCGGCAAGGTCAAAATTCCGCTTATCGACGACGTTATGGAATACGCTATCCCCGAAGGCACGCAAAGCGGCAAGGTGTTTTTCGTGCGCGGCAAAGGCATAAAGACTTCGCGCGGAACGGGCGACCTGTATATCGAAGTCGTCGTCGAGATACCGACGAAACTTTCGAGAGCGCAGAAAAAGGCGCTTGACGACCTTGACGACGGCACGGAGATCAAACAATGCCCGAAGATGAAACAATATTCGGACAATATGCAAACGATGTACGGCAAAGACCCCTATCAAAAATGAAAGATTATATAGAAATTTCGGTAACAACCACACATTTAGGCTCGGAACTCGTTGCGGACGCGATCTCGGAATTTGCGGACGGCGGCATTTCCGTGTCAGATATTCAGGACGTAATAGACCTTGAAAACGCGGGCAAAAGTTGGGATTACGCCGACGAAAAGATTTATTCCGCAGATAAAACGGTTATCGTAAAAGGCTATGTAAAAATCAGCGAAAAAGTTCAAAAGATTGCCGAAATAAAGGCGGCGCTAAAAAACTTAAAAGATAATTCCCCCTTCGATCTCGGCGCTTTGGATGTGATCACGGAAGAGATAGACGGCGATTTCTGGCGGGAAAAGTGGAAGGAAAATTTTAAACCCATACATATAGACAATATTACAGTCGTTCCCAAGTGGATAGACTATACGCCGAAAACCAACGAAAAAGTCGTGCTGCTTGACTCCAATATGGCTTTCGGCACGGGCGAACACGAAACGACTTCTATGTGCGTAAAATTTCTGCAAAAGTACGTTGACGCGGGCAGTACGGTGATAGACGTCGGTTGCGGAAGCGGTATCCTGGGCATAGCGGCGGCAAAACTCGGCGCAAAAAAAGTCATTATGACCGATATCGACGAATGCGCTGTGGAAGCGGCAACGCATAACGTAGAATTAAACGGCGTGAAAAACGCCGAAGTGTATCTGAAAAATCTTCTGGACGACAATACCGTTCAAGGCGACGTGATAGTCGCAAACATTATGGCGGAAGTGCTTATCTCGTTCGCAAGCGGTTTAAAAAACAACCTTAAAACGGGCGGCAAGGTAATACTTTCGGGGATACTCGTCGATAGGCTGGAAAAAGTCGTCGCGGCTTATACAACGCAAGGCTTTACGCTTATTGATAAAGAGATAAAAGGTGAGTGGGCGGCGATCGCCCTTAAAGGTGCTTAAATGAAAGCGGTGGTTTTTACGCTCGGCTGTAAAGTGAACGAGTGCGAAAGCGACTCTTTGATGGCGGGGCTTAAAGCAAGGGGATATGACGTTTCGGATAAACTCGAAAAAGCCGATATTTACATAGTAAACACCTGCGCGGTTACCGCCGAGGCAGAGAAGAAATCAAGGCAAACGGCGAGCAGGATAAAACGCCTTAATCCCGACGCGAAAATAATCTTTACCGGCTGCGCTGCGGAAAAAAATTATAAAGCGTTCGCCGATAAGTCGGCGGCGTATCTTATAACGGGCGTTTTCAATAAAAACGCGATTTTAGACGCGCTTGAAAGTAAAGGCGTAATGATCGCCGAAAAAAGCGAAAAATACGAAGAATTGCCAACGCCCGCACCATTAAAAGCACGCGCGTTTATAAAAGTTCAGGACGGGTGCGATAGTTTTTGTACCTATTGCATTATCCCGCATATTCGCGGAAGAAGCAGGAGCCGAAAGCCCGAAAGCGTGGTAAAGGAGATCACCGCGCTAAATCCCGCGGAAGCAATAATCACGGGCATAAATCTTTCCGATTACAAGGGCGACGGCGGATTAACGGGGCTAATTAAAAGTCTTAAAGACGTCGATTCGCGCATACGACTCGGCTCTTTGGAAGTGGGAGTTGTGGGCGACGGATTTTTAAAAAGCCTGAAAGAGTTAAAAGATTTCGCTCCGCATTTTCATCTTTCCTTGCAGTCGGGATCTGACACCGTGTTAAAAAAGATGAATCGCAAGTACACGCGGGAAGAATTTATCGAAAAAGTGGCTTTAATAAGAAAATATTTTCCGCTCGCGGGGATAACCACCGATATAATCGCGGGTTTTCCGACCGAAACGGAAGAAGATTTTGCCGATACGCTTTCTTTAATAGATATAGTCGGGTTTTCGGACATACACCCGTTTATATTCAGTCCGCGTGAAGGAACTCCCGCGTATAAAATGAAAGACCTTTCGCCCGAAATAAAAAAATCGCGGCTCGATAGGCTGTTAGAAGTCAAAAAGCGGCTTAAAGCCGATTTTGCGGCGGCGATGAAAGGCAAACTTACTGACTTTTTGCCGGAAGAGTTTAAGGACGGGTACACCGAAGGGTATTCGGGAAACTATTTAAGGCTTTACGTTAAGGGGAAAGTTCCTGTCGGGAAAATAGTAAAAGCAAAGGTTGGCGAGCCGATTTTTGACGGCGCGACCGCCGAAATTATAGATTAAAGGAGAAAACTATGGAAGACTGTTTGTTCTGTAAGATAATCAAAGGTGAGATCCCCGCGAAAAAGGTTTACGAAGACGACGATATGGTGATTTTTAAGGATATAGATCCAAAAGCAAAAAACCATCATCTTTGCGTGCCGAAAAGCCATTTTAAATTGCTTGCCGATATGACGGCGGAGCAATCCGATATGTTGCTTAAATGTTTTAAGAAGATTCCGACGCTCGTAAAAGAGTTGGGGCTCGAGAACGGCTATCGTCTCGTTATAAATCAGGGCGATGACGCAGGGCAGTCGGTATTCCACCTGCATATCCACATTTTGTCGGGGCAAAAGATGGGCTGGACTCCGGCGTAAAAAATAAATGATATAAAATCAGAAAGGGAAGAGCCCCCATCGCGCCGATTATCGGCGCGATGGGGGTTTGTTTTTGCTAAGTTTTTTATTATATATATTTTTAAATATAATATATATTTTCAGATATACTATTGACCTTATAAAGATTATTATGTATAATAGTAATACGTTAAAATGGGTAGTTTACACAAAAACATCGTCCTGAATCGGGAAAGTCGTCGGCGCAAACTCACGTGCTGTTCCCGATTTGCAATTTAAAATAGGTTTTAGCGATTTTCGCTCTTCAAACGGTTGGGTTTTTTCAATGTTAAAATACGTTTATAAAAATGTTAATCCAAAGGGTAAAGAAACGGCGGACTGCGTTACAAGAGCGCTCGTTCTGGCTACCGGTATGCCTTACGAAGAAGTGGTGAGATCGCAGATGAATTGTGCCCTTGAAACGGGGGAAAGTTTTGCGAATAAAGCCGTTTATGAAAAGATCTTAAAAGATCACGGATACGTTAAATATAAACAGCCGAGAAGATCGGACGGCACGATGTATTGCATTGAAGAAATGGACGAGATTCTGACGGACGCTCAATTATCGTGCGGGGTGTTCGTTACCGTAAACACTCACGTTTCGTTTATCGAGGGGAAAAACTATTACGATATTTGGGATTGCGGCGACTGCTGCGTACGCAACTATTATGTAAAAAAGCCTTCCGACGATCTTCCGCCTAAACGCGGGACTGATCGATCAGATATTACGGATAACGTAGAAAAGGATAAAAAGCCCGTTTCCAAAACAGTTAAAAAGCCGCCGGTTCGGCAAGACGATCCTGACGATAAAAACGTGGTGAAACGGGAAATCGTTAAATATCGTTACGAAAAGACTGTCGCAAATACCGCGGAAGAGTTTTTAAGGTTGGTTACCGAAGAAAATTTTGTTCCCGGGGTTTTAGCGATCGCGGAAGACGAAAAACGGAAGGTAATTGAGATTATTAAAGCAAAATTGCCGGAAAAAAAGAAAGGCATTATTACTTATCTATATATCTGGATTAAAACGGGAAACTGGTCAGACGATGATAATATTGATGAAATAATCGATGATTTGATCGATATGGCAAATTCCGGTTTTCCGATGGCTCAAAACACTCTCGGATACTGTTATGACAACGGTTACGGGGTCGGACAGTCTAACGTCGAAGCGGCAACTTGGTTCAAAAAAGCCGCAGAGCAAGGCTATGCGGTCGCTCAATATAATCTCGGTAATTGTTATGATACGGGTGATTACGGCATAGGACAATCCTATTCGAAAGCGGCATATTGGTATGAAAAAGCCGCTAAACAAGGCTATGCTGCTGCACAAAAATGTTTTGGCGATTGTTTTTATTATGGAGATGGGGCGGAGCAATCTTATAATAAAGCAGTATTTTGGTATATGAAATCAGCCGAACAAGGCAATGAATGGGCACAATATAGGCTTGGACAATGCTATCGCTGGGGCGACGGAGTGGAACAATCTTACGAAAAGGCGATCGAGTGGTATAAAAAATCTGCCGCGCAAGGCAACGCTGAAGCAAAAGACGCGCTTGAAACGTTACAAAGTTTATCTTCGGACGACGATCAGGACGATAAATCGTCTGAAAACACGGTCGCGAAAAAACATAAAACCCACTACTATTATAAACCCGTTAAGAATTACGCGGGTCAGCGGAAAAAAATCGGGTTTTTCAAAATGGCTTTCGTTTATTTTCTGTTTTTCGCGGCGTGCGCGGCAGTGTATTTTATGGTCAGATACGATTTTGCGACTGCGTTCGGGGATTGGCTCGGAAAGGAAATTTCTTTTCAGCCGCACGTTTGGGCGCATTGGGGATTTTTAGGGAAATCTTCGTTTACGGAGTTGATCAGCGCGCCCGGTTCGGAAATGATCTTTATCGCTTGGCCTATCTGTATTATCGGATTTTTGGCGGAAATAGTCGTTTGGTTGCTTTCTTACGCGCTTTACGGTTTTTTGTGGGGAGTTTACTGGATTTGTTTCGGATCATTATGGTCGTTACAGCATTTTTTGTTTTTAGCGGGATTCGTTTTTATAAATCTTTTCTACTTAATAAAAACGATGAAAAACGGTACGAGCAGGCGAGTAAAGACCGGATACGTTTGTTTTATGGCTTTGTCCGTTCTTGTTACGCTCTTAATAAGCGCGATCGTTTTTTTTCGTTTGACTTTTTAAAAGTTTGCCGTTATAAAAAAAGGATTTTCGGGGAATTAAACCGTGATATATTTTACTTCTGATTTGCATTTAGGGCATAAAAATATAATCAAATTGTGCGATCGTCCGTTTAACAGCTTAGAAGAAATGGACGAAACTCTTATAAATAATTGGAACAAGAAAGTAAAAAACAGTGATACGGTTTATATAGTAGGCGATTTTATTTGGCAATCGAGTGAACCTGAAAAATATTTGAAACGCCTTAACGGTAAGAAAATTCTTATCGTCGGCAATCACGACAAGTGGGCAAAAAAGGAAGAATATGCCAAGTATTTTGAAAGAATCACAAATTATGAAGAAGTAAGCCTTAACAATCATCAAATTACACTTTGTCATTATCCAATGGTAGAATGGAAGAATAGTCGCAAAGAAGGCACGAGCAGGCTCGGTTATTTAATTTACGGACATATACATAAAAATATAAGACCGGAGTATAAGTTATTGTTTGAAACACCTAACGCATTGAATGCCGGGGCGGATATAAATGGTTTTGTTCCTGTCAGTTTTGACGAACTTGTTGACAATAACGAAGTCTTTTCAAAACGCGCTCTGCAAAAATTATAAAAGGTAGAGAAAATATGAAAAAAAGAACTGTCAACGACCGCGCCGAAAACGAACTGATAAAAGAAATTGAAAAAGAACTGAAAGAAAGGTCGGCGCTTAAAAAACGGGAAATAACGGAAATATTCGAGAATATACGGCGCGAAACGGAAAACGGCGAGCAGGATATAGATCCGTCTATGCCCATATCCGAGCAAGATGCCGAAAAGTATAAACTGGTTTTAAAATACATTATCGAAAAGGGCGGAATAAAGCTATCGGAGATAGTCAAAAAATTCAATATAGGATATACCAAAGCCGTGTTTTTTATAGAAGATTTCAAGAAACGCGATTTCGTTAAGTTCAATAAAGATACGGCGAAATACGACACGATAACCGAAGAACGGTTCAGAGAGATTTTTCCGGACTGATCTTAAAATAGATAAAAATTTTAATCGATGGGCGATATTGAATTATTAGAGCGATAAAAACTTATAGGGAAAAAGATGGCGATTTACGTAACCGGCGATACGCACGGAATTGACGATTTTTGTAAAATACATATTTTTGCGGGAGAGCATCCCGAACTTACGCTTGCAGATACCCTTTTGATTTGCGGAGATTGCGGCGTGGCTTGGAGCGACGATACGTTTATTACCAATTTAAAGGAATATAAGAATTTGCCTTTTACTATTGCATTTGTCGATGGCAATCATGAAAATTTTGATATGCTTGAATCTTTTCCTGTTATAACATGGAATGGCGGCAAGGCGCATAAAATAGCGGATAATGTGTTTCATCTGATCCGCGGAGAAATTTTTGAAATAGAAGGTAACAGGGTTTTTGCTTTCGGGGGCGCGACTTCTACCGATAAAAACGACAGAACGACGGACGTTTCGTGGTGGGAACGGGAATTGCCGTCTTACGGCGATTACGACAACGCGCTCGATAATCTTGAGAGATACGGTTTTGAAGTGGATTATATAATAACGCATTCCTGCGACGAAAAGGCGTTATATTATCCCGCTCTCCGAAACGTCGGCAAAGCGCAGGTGGTTTTTCCGGAAAACCGAATGCTGTCCAACTTTGAAGAGATGGTAAAATATAAACATTGGTATTTCGGGCATTATCATAAGGACGCGAACGTAACCGACAAAAAAACCGTATTGTTAAATCAAATAATAAAATTAGGCGACGTCGTCACCAAAGAAGGAGAAAAAAATGATTAAAGAAAAAACCGTAAGCGTTATACGGAACACGTTGGAGCAATTCTGCTTGAAAACCGAATTTCTTTCGTGCAAAGCGGAAGAAGGAGCGGTTTGCTTTAAGTTTAAAGTAAGCGGCAAAATAAACGCCGACAAAGTTCTCGTTTATGCCGAAGATATCAGGATGGCGCTTTCGTGTCGGGAAAAAGTCGAGATCGAAGTTACGGGCGAAAAGGAGTTCGATATCCTTTTGCCTTACGATTTCGGCGAAGAACAGCCCGTAGTCGCGGAAGAACCGTCGTTTGACGACGAGTCTTTAAGTTCCGTCGAAAAAGCGGTAAAAGCCATCAAAAAGGATTTAAAAGAAGGTAAGACCTGCGATATGCTGACGCTTATGAAGGCGGTGGATCCGAAATACGCTGATGCAAAACGCGCAAAGAAGATCGAAGAAGACGACCAATATCTTAACGTTCTCGAATACGCTGTCAGACAAGGCACTATAAGTATATCGGAAGTGCAAAGAAAATTTCAGTGCGGCTTTATAAGGGCGGCAAGATATATAGATGATTTTGAGAACAAAGGTTATATTTCACCAAGTGAAGGTACTAAAAATCGCAAAGTAAATATAACGGAAGAAGAGTTTAAAGAAAAATATAAAAGATAAGACATGCATAAGGATTTGATACAAGGTACAAAGGGAGAAAAAGACAATATAATTGCTGAGTTACGTGATTTAGCTGCGAATTATTGTAAACTCGGAGACTATAAAGAAGCTCTTAAGATCAATCAGAAAGTTTACGATTTGAGATGCAGGTTTTTGGGTGCGGAACATATCGACACCCTTTCGGCTTTGCACGAGTTGGCGTTTTGTTATAGAGAGTGCGGGAAATACGATGCCGCGGTGGATGGTTTTGAAGAAGCGTACCGCCTGCGTTGCGAAATTCTGGGTGAAAATCATCCCGACACGCTCGCTTCTTTGCGCGATCTGGCTTTTACTTACGGAGAAGCGGGAGAGTACGGGAAATCTTTTGAACTCAATCAAAAAGTTTACGACTCCTGCCGTGAAATTCTGGGGGTATCTCACCCGGATACGCTGATCGCGATCGGGAACCTTGCGACGGCTTATTATAATCTCGGAGATTTCGATCGGGCGTTGGAATACGATATCGAAGTATATAATGCGCGCAGAGAAATTTTGGGAGAAGAGCATATAGACACGCTTTCGGCGCTTAACAATCTGGCTTTGGCGTATTTGGATTGCGGACAACGGGAAAAATCGCTTGAACTGTTTGAAAAATGCCGAAAGACAGACGTTAAGGTTTTGGGAGAAAAGCACCCCGATACGCTGACCGCGTTTCACAATTCGGCGCAAGCCTACTGTGCCGCGGGACAATACGACGAAGCCCTTGAATTAAATCAAAAGGTTTACGACTTGCGCCGTGAAGTCCTGGGTGAAGAACATCCCTGCACGCTTGCGTCGCTTAATAATTTGGCGTTTACCCTTATTAAACTCGGTGAATTTGATAAAGCGCTTGAATTAAGGGAAAGGTCGTATAGACTGCATTGCAAGGTCTTGGGTGAAGAACATCCGTACACTATCAAAGCGTTGGGAAATTCAGCGTCCGCTTACAGAGCGGTGGGCAAATTTTCCGAAGCGCTCGGATTGCATAAAAAAGCGTATGATCTTCACAGTAAGGTTTTGGGCGAAGAACACCCCGATACGCTTATTTCTCTGGCGAATCTGGCGTTGAATCATAGATGCGTCGGGGATCTTGTAAAGTCGCTTGAACTTTACAAAAAACTGTATAAACTTCGCCGTAAAGTTTTGGGCGAAACTCACCCAAGCACTATTAAAACCCTTAATATAATAGAAGATTTAGAACGAAGGATATGAAAGAAGAAAACGTCGTAAAAGAATATTATAATTTTGATTTTTTTAGGTAAACGAAAATGAAATATAAAGTTATAGGTTGGACTTCGTTCAGAAATTGGAGATACGAAAGTTTTTGTCCGAGAGATTACGACGAAGATTGCGCGGCGCGGCTCGCCGTAATAGAAGATATCAGAAAAAACGGCTACTCGTTCGGGGGCGACGGGCATCAGTACGTAAAAGGGTGCGCGCCCGTTCTTAATAACGGAACGGCGTACCGTTGTTCTATGCGCGAGTGGGGCGCGCTTATGGCGGAAGCGTGGAACGCGCCAAACGACGACGGCTACGGATATATGATCTGGTATATGGACGATTATCGCGTGGGGGATCGCCCGAGAAAAGTTCGCAAATTAAAATATCCCGCGAGTAAGGTCGATCGTAAAAAAATAGTCGGGGCGGACGTCCGTTTCGACACTGCTCTGCCTGAAAATTACGAGCCTTACGGAACCTATTCTAAAGATCCCGAAGGCGACAAAAGAAGATACGAAGACTTTGTAAAAAACAACAATATAATGATTCTCGCGTCTCCCGACACGGCTACGGAGCATCCGCTCATTATAGATATGACGCTTACCGACGAGCCGTTTAAGAAGATATACGACGGGGAAAAAACAGTCGAAGTTCGTTTGAACGATGCGAAGCGCCAAAGATTACAGGTCGGAGATATCGTTCAATTTATTCGCAAAGACCATTTTCGGGATCATATCCGAACGGAAGTGGTCGCGTTGTATAAATTCGATTCGTTTGCCGAACTGTTTCGTTCCGACCTGTTTGTAAAAACGGGGTTTAGCGGCTGTACGGCGGAAGACGCGGCTGACAAAATGTACGAGTATTATGACGCGGCGGACGAGCGTAAATACGGTGTTTTGGCTATTGAGATCAAAATATTGACGAAATAATTCCGACGAGAAACTTAAAAAGTACCCCCCCTCGCGTAATAAGGCGCGGGGGGGGGTAACATGTTTTAAGCATTTACGTCGCCGTCGGTACAATGGACTGTGAAATGTAATGGCACTTCATGCACAAACTTCTTTTCATAATTTGTAGTATTCCACTTAAGAACTTTTTTGATAACGTTCCATTGTTCTACTGTTCCATTAAAAGTGGCAGTATATAAAATATTACATTCATAGAATGCATACTCTCCTATACTTGTTACGCTATTAGGGATTGTTATGCTCGTTAGGTTGTCACATTGATAAAACATATGATCTACTATACTTGTAACGCTACCCCCGATTTTTACATTTTTTAAACCGCTGCACGATAAGAATGCCCAAGCTCCTATGCTTATAACACTGTCGGGTATAACTATACTCGTTAAACTGCTACAATAACTGAACGCATATCTTCCTATACTTGTTAAATTACTGTTATTGCCAAAGGTTACATTTGTTAAGATCATTTTGTTGTTCCAGTTTCCCGCAAACGCGCTATCTCCTATACTTGTAACGCTATCGGGGATTGTTATACTCGTTAAACTGCTACAATAACGGAATGCCCTATCTCCTATACTTGTAACGCTATCGGGGATTGTTATACTCGTTAAACTGCTACAATTTTCGAACGCACTACCTCCTATACTTGTAACGCTATCGGGGATAACTATACTCGTTAAATTACTACAGCCACTAAATGTGCGACTTCCTATACTTTTAACTCCATTTGGTATTGATATATTTTTTATATTTATACAATTTTCAAATGCGCCGTTTAAGATTTTTGTATTATTATTTATGACACATTTAGCGATATCGGTTGACCTTGTTCCAACCAGTGCGACGTAACGATTGCTGTTGTTACCTAAATACACTCCGTTATCATATTCGTTATATGCTAGTTTACTACAGCCAGAGAACGCGCCTTCTCCTATAGTTGTAACACTATTTGGGATTGTGATATTTGTTAAACCATTACAATCAGAGAATGCAGAACTTCCTATAGCTGTAACGCTATTTGGGATTGTGATACTTGTTAAACTACTACAATCAGAGAATGCAGAACTTCCTATAGCTGTAACACTATTTGGGATTGTGATACTTGTTAAACTTCTACAACCAGCAAATGCACTATCTTCTATGCTTGTAACACTATTTGGGATTTCTATGCTCACTAAACTGTCACAATTATAGAAGGCTTTTTCGCTGATACTTGTAACGCTATTTGGAATAGCTATACTGATAATTTGGTTGCAATTCATAAATGCTTCTTCTCTTATTTTGGTGACTGTGATAACGTAATCATTCTTTGTTTCGTATCCACAAGTGGAGCATTTATAAATCGTATAGCCCTGTTTCGAGCAGGTTGGCTCAACAACTGTTTTTGTGTAATTATGTGTGTGTTGAGTCGTGGTATCCCCGCTGTTATCGTCTTTATTTAAATCTGGCTTACTGCCTTCTTTGCAATAAGTAATTTTACTGTCCATTATTTTTAATGTTATCACGCCGTCTTTTATAGTGCCGTCAGCAAATTCTTCCGTGTATCCGTAAAGCGTCATATAAAAAGTAATTTTATCGTCTTGTATTTTATATGTTCCGTTATACCCGTCGTCGTCTTTCCACTTAGAGCCATCAAGTATTACGTAACTTGATTTATCATAATTGCCATTAGAATACTCATAATACGTGCCCATTTCGCTTTCACAACCATTGCATGCCATGAAACCTATCGCACAAAGCATAGTTAGTATGCTTAAAACGACTATTAAAATTTTTTTCATAATATTCTCCTTTGTAAAACTTAATTTAATTATATGGAACATATTGTTCCAAGTCAAGCATTTTGGAACGATATGTTCTAAAATTAAATAAATGGAAAATAAATTTTCAGAACAATTACTCGCGTTAAGAGTAGACGCAAATCTGTCGCGGGCGGAATTGGCAAAAAAAATAAATGTTTCCGTGCGGCTTATTTCTTATTGGGAAAACAATAAAAGAGAGTGTAGTTTCGATATGTTGATTAAAATTGCCGATATTTTTTCCGTAAGCATTGATTATTTGCTTGGGCGCGAAGACGTTTAATTTAGGTTTTGGTCTTAAAAAGGGGTTAACGCCCCTTTTTTGTTTTATACGAATAAAAATTTTTTATCGTGCAATACTAAAATAATCTTAAAGCAAGCGTGCAAGATAGCGGTCAGCCACCGACGCACCCTTTACGCCCAAGGGGTTTAGCCACCGAAGTATCCTTTACCGCCAAGCGTGTAAGGTAGTCGTTAGCCACCGACGCACCCTTTACACCCAAGGGGTTTAGCCACCGAAGTATCCTTTACCGCCAAGCGTGTAAGGTAGTCGTTAGCCACCGACGCACCCTTTACACCCAAGGGGTTTAGCCGCCGAAGTATCCTTTACCGCCAAGCGTGTAAGGTAGTCGTCAGCCACCGACGCACCCTTTACGCCCAAGGGTTTTAGCCGCCAAAGTATCCTTTACCGCCAAGCGTGTAAGGTAGTCGTCAGCCACCGACGCATCCTTTACACCCAAGGGGTTTAGCCACCGAAGTATCCTTTACCGCCAAGCGAATACATAAGGGGGTATTATGGCGAATAAAGTTGTTATATGCGGCATAAACACCGCGACTCTTCCGAAGATCACCGAAAAAGAGTCGGCAAAAATGCTGGCTGAAATTGCGGCGGGCGATAAGACCGCGCGAGAAGATTTCATCATAGCGAATATGCGGTTGGTGTTGTCGGTAATAAAGCGGTTTTGGCGGAACGATAATTCCGACGATATGTTTCAGGCGGGAATGACGGGCTTAATAAAGGCGATAGATAATTTCGACGTGAAATTCGGCGTTAAGTTTTCCACTTACGCAGTCCCGATGATAATCGGCGAAATAAAACGCTATTTGCGCGACGGAAATTCCCTTCGTATTTCCCGTTCCATACGCGACACGGCGTATAAAATTCTTAAAACGCGAACCGAGATAGAGAAAAAGGACGAAGAAGCGAGTTTAGAGCGCATTGCCGCCGAAATGCAGGTCGCCCTTTCCGAAGTGGTGTATTGTCTTGACGCTATATCCGACACAGTTTCGCTGTACGATCCGGTGTACAGTAAAAACGGCGACGAACTACTGCTTTTGGACCAGATAGGCGACGAGAAAAACACCGAAGAAAACTGGTCGGACAAGGTGGCGATAGAAAACGCGCTCGGCTCGTTGGAGCGCAGGGAAAAGGATATAATATATTTACGGTATTTTGAAGGTAAAACGCAGACGGAAATATCCGAGACAGTAGGGATTTCGCAAGCGCAGGTAAGTCGCCTTGAAAAAAACGCGCTTTTAAGCATCAAAAACGCGATAAAAGCGTAAAGCGTTGAATAAAAGTTTATAATTTACGATAAAAGCCCCCGCGCGAAATTCGCGCGGGGGCGTAGTCGTGTTTTTTATTCTGTAATACGGACAAACCGCGTTTGCATATTTATAAAGTATGATACTTTCTTATAAAGAATTGCGGAAAAGGGAAGTGATAAATATTGCCGACGGGCGGTCTTTCGGAAAGATAACCGATCTTAAACTTGAATTTCCGCGCGGAACGCTCAAAGGCATCGTGGTAAACGATGGCAGAAAAAGCGGGATTTTAGGATTTTTCTGCAAGAACGAAATTTTTATCGACGAAAAAAACATTATCAGGATAGGCGGCGACGCTATTCTCGTCAATATTAAAAACTGCGCCGCGATAACGCCGACTTCGGTGGACTTAAACAGCGTTTCAAACAGCGGGGGAAAGACTATGGTGAATCAAAAGCCTGCGCCCTGTCCGCCGCCCTGCCCGCCGCTCTTTACGCCCGATCCACCGCCTTCTTGCTCTCCGCCAGTGAGTCCGTGCGGCAGAGAAAACGCGGCGGATATTTATTTCGGCGACGAGAACGGCGGCTTTGACGAGTATTAAACGAACGGTAATTTTAAAAAAGCCTTGAAAAGTTTCCGAAATTGTTGTATTATAGTTAAGGTGTGAAAACCGCACGGAGAGAATTTATGATACTTACCATTTGCCCGAATCCCAGCATAGATTGTACGATAGAACTTGAAAGCCTGAACGTCGGAATGCTTAATCGTATTCAAGGCAAGGTGGAAACTTATTCGGGCAAGGCGTTGAACGTTGCTATCGGCGTAAGCAGGTTGGGCGAAGATTGCACGGCGACGGGCTTTATGTTCGCCAATCAGAAGCGCACCTTCGAGCACGTTTTGACGGGCGAAGGCGTTAAATGCGATTTCGTGGAGTGCGCGGGCGGCACCCGCGTAAACTATAAAATAATCGACAAGCGTTCTATGCTTACCGAGATCAACGACGTCGGCGCGGAAGTCGTAAAAGAAAAGCAGGCGGAACTCGTATTAAAGGCGGGTTCGCTCGCGTCAGAAGCAGATATCGTCGTGATGAGCGGAAGCCTTCCGAAAGGCGTAGAACCCGAGTTTTACGCCGAAGTGATAAAAAATTTGCCCGAGCGGGTAAAAGTAGTCGTTGATACTGAAAAAATAAATATGCTTTCGGCGATCTCCGTGCGCGAACTTTTTATGGTAAAACCAAACGTGAAGGAACTTGAAAATTTTTCGGGCGAAAACGTGCGGTCGATCAGTGATGTGGTAAAAGCGTCCGCAGCGTATTTTGACAAGGGAGTAAAATACGTTCTTGCGTCGCTCGGCACGGAAGGGGCGGTTCTTACCGACGGCAAGGATAGTTTTTATTGTAAGAGCGCGTCGGTCGCGGTCAATTCGACAGTCGGCGCGGGGGACAGTATGGTCGCCGCGGCGTGCGTGGGCATTTATAACGGCGTTCCCATGCGCGAAATTTTAAAAGAAGCGGTCGCTGCGGGAACTGCCGCGGTAACCACCAGCGGAACAAATCTTTTCTACAAGGATAAATATAAAGAAATTTATTCCAAATTGCAGACGGAAAGAATATAGACTTTTTTTTGCGACAAGGTAAATTATGATCGGTTTATATATAGTTTTGGGAATAATAGGCGGCGCGGTCGGAATAGTTGTTTTGCACGCGCTGTTTTTATGCGTTGCGGCGCTTTTTGCGAAAAATAAAGATTACGACAAAGCGAGCGGGTTTTATCGCGCCGTCTTTAAATATTTTATGCGCGTGGCGATAATCTTTTCGCGTATAAAAATAAAGGTTACGGGTACGGAAAAGTTGAACGAGATAGGCGGCAGGTTTTTGCTCGTCGGAAATCATCGTTCCAATTACGACCCGTTCGTTACGGCGCTCGGCTTAAAGGTCAAAGAATTGGCTTTTATTTCCAAGCCCGAAAATTTTAAGATACCGTTTTTCGGCAAGGTGGCGAGAAAGTGTATGTACACCGCTATCGACAGGGACAACGCCAAAAACGCCATCAAAACGATAAACCGCACGGCGGAACTTATAAAAAGCGGCGTTATATCTTTCGGGGTGTATCCCGAAGGCACGAGAAGTAAGGACAAAGACCTGTTGCCCTTTCACGACGGCGTGTTTAAGATAGCGCAGAAGGCGGGCGTTCCCATCGTCGTCGCGGTTATAAAGGGCACGGAAAAGGTGCATAAAAACGCGCCGTGGAAAAGGACGGTCGTTGATCTCGACATAATAGACGTTTTAAGCGCGGAAGAGATAAAAGATATTTCTTCGCACGAAATAGGCGACAAGGTCAAAGCGGAAATGAAGGCGGCGCTCGGAGTTTAGTCGAAAAAGGTTATATACTGAATTATTAGCGCATAAATTGTATTATTCTTTGTATTCGGGGGATGATACGATGCGCGTTGAACTTATAGAGCGAACGCTTAAAGAAGCGCGGTACATAGCGGAAACGGGCGCGACGGTAAGAGATACCGCGAAAGTTTTTCACTATTCTAAATCTACAGTGCATAAAGACGCGACCGAAAGACTTTATTTTATAGACAAAGCGCTGTATTTTAAGGTAAAAAAAGTTCTTAAAACCAATCTTGAAGAGCGGCACATACGCGGCGGACTTGCCACGCGCGAAAAGTATCTTAAAGTCAAGCGCGAAAGATAGTCCTTTTGCTTGACAACGGGTTTTTTCCGTGCTAAAATAAAAACGAACCTGAACCGAAAGGGCAAAACCCGACGGCAAAGGGGAGAATAAATGAAACTTTAAGGCGTAACCGCCTTATTGATTTACGTCCCTCCCTTTGCTACGCGAAGGGAGTTTCTTTTTGGAATAAAAGGGCATAATAAGGAGAGGTTATGAAAAAGTTTTTTGCAATTTTATTGAGCGTCGTATCGGCGTTTACCGTCTTTGCTTTTTCCGCGTGCGGTGAGAACGAAAAAAGCGAAACGGAGAAAAAAACCATTACGGTTTACGCGCCCGACGGCGCGCCCGCGCTTTCCATCGCGAAGTTCATAAACGATAACGAAGATTTCGGCACGGGAGCGACGGTCAGTTATAACGTCGTTGCGGCGGCGAATATCGGCGGCGTGATGCAACAGGGCGCGGGGGATATAATCATTATGCCCGTAAACGCGGCGAGCAAACTTTACGCGGCGAACGCATCGGACAAGTATAAAATGGCGGCGGTCGTTACGCACGGCAACCTTTACGTTATGTGCAAAGAAGATCTGACGGTCGAAGGCTTAAAAGGCAAAGTCGTCGGCGTTATCGGTCAGGGCAACGTACCCGATCTTACTTTCAGGGCGGCTCTCGTTAAAAACGGCGTCGAATACGAAGCGTCCGAATCGGCGGTTGACGGAAAGGTGGCGTTAAAGTATTATTCTGACGCTTCCGAACTCTTGCCTGCGCTCAAAACGGGTAAGATCGCGGTAGGACTTTTGCCCGAACCCGCGGCAAATAAACTCGTCGGTATGGATAGCGCCTTCAAATACGCTCTCGATCTTCAAAAACTTTACGACGCCGAGGCGAAGACATACCCGCAGGCGGTAGTTATGGTAAAAAGCAGCGTTATAGCCGCATATCCCGAACTCGTCGCCGCTTTCGGCGGCAAAATTGCGGGCGCGGTCAGTTGGGTAAAGGATCACCCTGCAGACGCGGCGAGCGCGGTGGCGGGCGTTCTTCCCGAAGGCGTAACGCCTTCTTTATCGGCGGCAAACCTTAACGCAACGGTTGTTGAAAATTGCAAGATATATTGGCAAAGCGCCGCTGACGCCGAAATCGCCGTCAAAGAATATATCGACGCGATTATAGAATTGGAACAAAAAGCCGCAAAAGCGGTTTCGGACGAGTTTTTCGCTCTGTAAAACAAATAATGAAAACGCGTGATAAAGTATTAAATATTGCTTTGCCGCTCGCGTCCGTTGCCGTAATTTTCGGTTTGTGGGCGTTAGCGGCAAGGGCGGTAAACAGCGAATACGTATTGCCGACGGTCGGCGACACTTTTTCGGCACTTTTCGGATTATTTAAAAGCGCCGACTTTTACCGCGCGTTTTTCGGCACTCTTTTTCGCAGCGTTATCGCGTTTGCGATATCCTACGCATTGGCATTTTTATTCGCGCTTTCAGCGTACAAGTCGGAAAAAGCAAAACGTGCGTTAAAACCTATAATAATCATTATCCGCGCGCTTCCCACTATCGCCGTAGTGCTTTTACTCGTTTTATGGACGAGTTCGAAAGTCGCACCGATCATCGTAACTTTTCTCGTCGTGTTTCCGACGCTGTACAACAATCTTTACGCCGCGTTGTCTGGAATAGACAAGGACTTAAACGAAATGTGCAAAGTCTTCGGCGTGAGCGGAAAAAAACGGCTTAAAAAGGTGGTGTTTCCGCAGATAGCACCCGAATTCATATCGGCGGCGGGGGCGGGGCTTACTCTTAATCTTAAACTTATGGTGGCGGCAGAAGTGCTGTCGCAAACGGCGCGCTCGATGGGGTATCTTTTAAACACTTCAAAGATATACTTTGAGATCTCCGCTATGCTCGCGCTCGTTCTGGTTACGGTCGTAACGGGGCTTATGATCGAGTGGGCGTTCGCGTTTATGGCGAAAAAGGCGGTGAAAGGATGATAAGCCTTAAAAATATCACGAAAAAATACGGTGATAAAACCGTGTTCGGGAATTTTGATCTCGATATCGAAGAAAACGCCATCACCGTAATATTGGGTGAAAGCGGTTCGGGGAAGACTACGCTTTTAAATATGCTCGCCCGCCTTACGGATTTTGACGGGGAAATTTCAGGCGTAGATAAAGTGTCAATGGTCTTTCAGCGGGATAGACTCGTGCCCCACCTGACCGTGAAAGAAAATATCCTTTTGGTAAACGAAAACGCGGCGGCAAGCGCGCTTTTAGAGAGCGTGGGGCTGTCGGGCGCGGAAGACCTTTATCCCAAAGAACTTTCCGCGGGCATGGCGCGGCGAGTCGCGATAATAAGGGCGTTCAGTTCGCCTGCGCCTTTGCTGCTTATGGACGAGCCGCTCGTAAATCTCGACCTTGCGCTTAAATTTTCGCTATTGGAGCAGATAAAAGAATTGCAAGGCGCGACGGGTAAAACGGTAATAATGGTTTCGCACGACGTAAAGGAAGCGGCGTATTACAACGGCAGGGTAATAGTTATAAAAAGCGGCGGCAAGGTGGTTTTGGACGAAAAAAAGGTTTCGGAAGAAAAACTGACCGAAACGCTTTTAAAAGGGTATAAGATATAACGTTTACGCGACGTAAATAACTGAAAAATCGTTATCGAGCAAGGCGAAGTCTTCGCCTTGCTTTTTATTGGTAAGGATTTGTTTGTTTTCGCCGTCTGTACACACGGCGAAGATCTGCGCGTCCTTATAATCGTCGTTTGATAGAATTTTTTTTATAAACCTATATAAGTCGCCCTGTTCCGCGATGTTAAAGTCGTGAGAGCATACGCACAGCGCGGTAGAAAGCGCGTCGAGTTTTAAGCCGTTTTTTCCGATAACGGTCGCGCTCGCAACGCCGCCGTCTATCGGTTTGCCGTTTTTCGGATCTATTATATGCGAATAGGTTTTGCCGCCCGAAGTGTAAGTCTTTTCGTAGTCGCCGCTCGTCGAAACGGACAGATCGGCGGCTTTTATTTTTACGGACAATATTCGTTCGTTTTCCTGTCGCGGGTGTTTTATCGCAAGATTATCGACGTAAAGAAGATTAAGACTGCTGCCGCCGACGTTTATAAATCCCGCCGTTGCGCCGTCCTGTTTTATGATTTTCGCTATTTCGTCCGCGGCGTAGCCTTTTAAGCATCCGCCGAAGTCTATTTTTGCGCCGCTCGCCGATTTTACGGCAAACTCGCCGAAGGAAAATTTATCCGATCCGCACACGCTTAAAGTCCGGTCGATATCTTCTTGCTGCGGCACGGAGAATTTCGCAACGGGAAAGGCGGGCGCGAACTGCCATAAAATCGTCAACGGATACACCGAGATATCGAATCTGCCTTCGGTAAGATCGAATAATTCTGTCAAATCGTCCGCAATCTCTTTGAATCTTGCGGAAACGGCAACTCGTTCGCCCGCGGCGGCAGAATTGATTTTATACACAGTACTCGATTCCGCCGTCGCCGAAAATTCGGCGTTAAGACTTTCGAGCAAGTCTTCTATTTCGGTTTTTGCGGCGGCGGACAGGAGTTTGTTTCTCATCTGGACGGTTACGTCCACGCCGTTAAAAGCGGTAAAACGATATTCGCCCCCTCCGCCGCACGCGGAAAGGACAAGCGTAAGTGCAAAAAGCGCCGCAAATAATTTTACAGATAATTTTTTCAAAAACATAAGACTATTGCGAAAAATCAAAATTCGATACGAATATTATAGAATAAACCCGCCGAAAAATCAACAGATGGATTGACAAAAAACTTTACCTTTGGTAAAATATAGAAGATTGAACCGTTTAAGGCTTGAAGGGGGTAAGTCGGTTGCTTATTTATAAGATCGCGGACGTGGTTTTCGGGTTGAAACCGTTATATAAATACACGCCGCATCTTTGCGAAAATTACCTTTATACGGGCGATTTGGAGCCCGAGTTTTCCATCGTTACGACGGAAGACGATATTGCCTACGAAAGATCTTTGTCCGGTGCGGAAAAATTTCCAGATTATTATTTGGAAAGTCTTGCGGTTTTCAGAAAACTCTGCGATTTCGTGCTTGGATTCAGACAGGGGATAATATTTCACAGCAGCGCAGTGGCGGTGGACGGGAAAGCCTATCTGTTTACCGCGCCGAGCGGAACGGGAAAATCCACCCACGCCAGGCTTTGGCGGGAAATGCTCGGCGATAAAGTCGTTATGATAAACGACGATAAGCCTATCATAAGATATATCGACGGCGGATTTTTCGTGTACGGTACGCCGTGGAACGGCAAACATCATTTGGATACCAACGCCCGTGCGGAGATAGCGGCTATCTGCGAAATAAGGCAGGGCAAGGAAAATACAATAAGCAAAATTTCTTCCAAAGAAATGCTTGCGGTCGTATTCAACCAGACTTTAAGGCCGAAAGAACTCGTTAAAATGGACAATCTTCTGTCTATTCTGGATAAACTGTTGACTTCCGTGCCGCTTTACAGGTTAGAATGCGATATTTCGCGGGAAGCGGCGGAACTTTCATACGGGACTATGACCGGAAAAGAAATAAAATAAAAGGGGTAAAAAAATGAAAATAAAAGACGGATTCATACTTCGCGAAGTGGCGGGCAGTTATATAGTCGTGGCGGTCGGCGAAGCGGTGAAAAATTTCAACGGCATAATCAACCTTAACGAAACCGGCGCGTTTTTATGGAAGATCCTTGAAACGGGCGGAACGAAGGAAGACCTTGTGTCAAAACTCTGCGCGGAATACGAAGTAGATGAAAATACAGCGGCAACGGACGTCGATAAGTTTATAAATAATCTTTCGGAGGCGGGACTCGTTAAGTAAACGGGCGCGGATCTACTTATGAAAATCGGTTTTGACAACAAAAAGTATCTGGAAATGCAGTCGGCGAAGATATTGGAACGGATATCGATGTTCGGCGATAAGTTGTACTTGGAATTCGGCGGCAAACTGTTCGACGATTATCACGCGTCCCGCGTTCTCCCCGGTTTTGAACCTGACAGCAAGATAAAAATGCTGTCGCAATTAAAAGATAAAGCGGAGATCGTTATAGCGATCAATGCCAACCATATAGAAAAAAACAAGACGAGAAGCGATCTCGGCATAACTTACGATACCGAAGTGTTAAGACTGATAGATATTTTCCGCAGCCGCGGCTTTTACGTCGGAAGCGTTGTGCTTACCCGCTTTGCCGACCAGCCTTCGGCTACGGCTTTTAAAAAGCGTCTTGAAAACTCCGGCATAAAAGTCTATCGCCATTACACGATAGAAGGTTATCCTTACGACGTGGAAAAAATAGTGTGTGAAGACGGTTTCGGCAAGAACGAGTATATCGCTACCACCCGTCCGCTCGTAGTCGTTACCGCGCCCGGTCCCGGAAGCGGCAAAATGGCGACCTGTTTATCGCAACTTTATCACGAAAACAAACACGGAATCAAAGCGGGGTACGCCAAATACGAGACCTTCCCGATATGGAATTTACCGTTGAGCCACCCCGTAAACGTGGCGTATGAAGCGGCGACCGCCGACCTTGACGACGTGAATATGATCGACCCCTTTCATCTGGAAGCCTATGGCAAAATGGCGGTAAATTATAACCGTGACGTGGAGATCTTTCCCGTGCTTTCGGTTATGATGGCGAGAATTTTGGGCAGTTCGCCGTACAAATCGCCTACCGATATGGGGGTAAATATGGCGGGCTACTGTATCGTGGACGACGAAGTGTGTTCTTACGCGAGCAAACAGGAAATAATCCGCAGATATTACGCCACGAGATTGGACGTTTTAAAAGGGCTTTTGCCCAAGGACGCCGAAACCAAACTCGACGTGCTTATGCAAAAGATGCAGCTTACCATAAACGACAGGGCGGTGGTTGCCGCCGCGCTACAAAAGGAAGCGGCGACGGGACTTCCCGCTGCGGCAATACAGTTGAACGACGGTCGTATGGTAACGGGCAAGACGGGTACGCTTTTAGGTGCGTCCGCCGCGGCGCTGTTAAACGCGCTGAAAGTTTTAGGCGGGATCGACGACAGTATCCCGATCATTTCTTCCGCGGTAATAGAACCTATACAGAGACTTAAAGTGGAACATATGGGAAGCGCGAACCCCAGGCTTCACACCGACGAAATACTTTTATCGCTCGCCGTTTCCGCGGTAACCAATCCGACCGCGGCGCACGCGCTTCGCCAACTCGATAAACTTAAAGGGGCGGAGTTCCACTCGTCGGTAATTCTTTCGCACGTGGATACCAAAACGCTTAAAAAACTCGGCATACACGTTACGAGCGAAGCGAAGTACAAGAGCAGTATGGAAATTTATTTAAAGTAAATGCTTAACGGAAAACGAACGTAAATTTATCTTTTTGCGCCCGCGGTTTATTGCTAAAACCGCGGGCGTTCGTTTGTTTTCGGGCAAAATACACGCTTTCGGCAAAAAACGATTTTTAAAACGCGGATATACTAAAAAAGTTTAAAAATCAAGTCGTTTTCTATTGACAAAATTATTTTCCCGTATATAATAGGAATTAGCACTTAAAAGATTAGAGTGCTAAACGGTGAAATAAATTTTCGGAGGAGAATATATGACGGTTAAACCTTTATTCGACAAAGTCGTAGTAGAGAGTATCGAGCAGGAAGAAAAGACGGGTACGGGATTTATCCTTCCGTCCAAATCGCAGGAAAAGCAAGAGATGGCGAAAGTTATCGCGGTCGGCCCCGGCGGGGTGATCGACGGCAAAGAAGTAACCATGCAGGTAAAAGTCGGCGACACGGTGCTTTATTCCAAGTATGCGGGCAGCGAGTTCAAAGTTGACGGCAAAAATCTGATAATAATTCGCCAAAGCGATATTTTGGCGATCGTGGAATAATGAAAGGAGAATAGAATTATGGCTAAACAATTAAAATACGGCGAAGACGCGAGAAAAGCGCTCAAAAAGGGCGTTGATACGCTTGCGGATACTGTTAAAATAACTTTAGGGCCGAAAGGCAGAAACGTCGTTCTGGATAAAAAATTCGGCGCACCTTTGATCACTAACGACGGCGTTACGATAGCGAAGGAAATCGAACTCGAAGACGCGTTCGAGAATATGGGCGCGCAACTCGTCAAAGAAGTTTCGACGAAAACCAACGACGTGGCGGGCGACGGCACGACGACGGCGGTAATTCTCGCGCAGGCGATGATAAACGAAGGTTTAAAGAACGTGGCGGCGGGCGCAAATCCCATTATGCTTAAAAAGGGCATTTCGGGTGCGGTGGACGTCGCGATCGGCGAATTGCACAAGATAAGTAAGCCGGTAAAGGATAAAAACGCGATAGGGCAGGTCGCTTCTATCTCCGCGGGAGATGCGGAAGTCGGCGCGCTGATTTCCGAAGCGATGGAAAAGGTCGGTAAAGACGGCGTTATTACCATAGAAGAATCCAAGACGATGAAGACGGAACTCACTACCGTAGAAGGTATGCAGTTCGACAGGGGCTACGCTTCCGCGTATATGGTTACCAACACCGATAAAATGGAAGCGGTCCTGGACTCGCCCGTTATACTTATCACCGATAAAAAGATATCTTCCGTACAGGAGATATTGCCGATAATCAACCCGATTGTGGAACGCGGACTTCGTCTTCTTATCATTGCGGAAGAAGTCGAAGGCGACGCGCTTGCGGCGCTCGTCGTCAATAAACTTAAAGGCGTTCTTAACTGCGTGGCGGTAAAAGCGCCGGGCTTTGGCGACAGAAGAAAAGCAATGCTCGAAGATATAGCGATCCTTACGGGCGGCACAGTTATTTCCACCGAACTCGGTTACGAA